>DAOVIK010000094.1 GCA_030673735.1 Anaerolineae bacterium | reverse complement strand
TCCATAGGCCTCTCCTGCTGGCACGCGAACCTGGTAGCGATGCTTCCCGGCCATGATCTCCCCTTGCGGAATATCCCGCACAACCTGCTGCAGGATGCGCAAGCTTTGGCGCGCCTCGTCCAAGCGGATCAAGTAGCGATCGTACGAATCGCCGTTGGGCCGAACCGCAACATCAAAATCAAAGCGGTCGTAGATTGAATAGGGATCGGCCCTGCGCACATCGTAGGGAACGTTCGATGCTCTCAGAACCGGGCCCGCTGCGGAGTAGGCGATCGCTTCCTCTGGTGTGAGAATGCCAATATCGATCAATCGCGAACGCACGATCTCGTTGTTCGTCAGATAGGCGTCTAGCTCATCCAGATGGCGCGGTAGGCGATCGTGAACCAGATCGCTAACCTTTTCAAGCACACCCTCCGGAAGGTCACGTGCGACCCCTCCGAAGCGGAAGTAGTTGCACATCATTCTTGATCCAGCGACGGCTTCGAAGATGTCGAGGATCAGCTCACGCTCCTTGATCACGTAGAGCGCAGGAGTGAAGTAGGCACCAAGATCGTTGAGCAAGAAGCCGATGGCCCAGATGTGATTGAGGACCCGTGTCAGTTCCGCCATCATTACGCGAATGTACTCGGCTCGCTCCGTCGGCTTGATGCCCATCAGCTTCTCAACCGCCAACGCGTAGCCGAAGTTGTTGCCCATCGAGCAGATGTAATCCAAACGGTCGGTGTAGGGCATGTTCATGATGAACGTGTTGCGCTCACCGATCTTCTCATGATTGCGGTGCAGATAGCCCATCACGGGTTGCAGATCGACGATCGTCTCGCCATCCAGCGCGGCTACCATGCGGAACACGCCGTGCGTCGAGGGATGCTGAGGACCCAGATTCACGATGATCGTATCGGTCTCGAGGTCCTTGCCATTGCCGCTACCCGGCTGCACGCGGCCGATGCCTGCGTAGATTGCTGCATCACCTTCCGGAGCCCACCCATCAACCGTAAATCCGGGTGGATACTTCACATTCTTGCCGAGTGGCATCGAATCCTCGACGCGTTCGGCCTCGCCCGCCGGCCAGCGCGAATCGAACGGCTTTGCCTCTTCCTCGAAATAGGCCTCCTGCCAATCCTTGCGCAGCGGATGGCCGTGAAAGCCCTCCCAAGTGAGGATGCGCTTGAGATTAGGATGGCCGGAAAAACGGATTCCCAGCAAATCCCACGCCTCGCGCTCCTGGAAATCTACTCCAGGGTAAACCGGGACCAGCGATGGAACCACGGCGTCATCTCTGGGAGTCTGGGCCTTGAAGACCAGCGCCGGTCCTCCTGCCGTGCGGTAGGCATGATAGACGACTTCCATCTTGTCATCAGGGAGGTAATCAACGCCGGTCACGGAGGAGAGGTAGTCGTAGCCCAATTCATCGCGGATCAAGGTGGCGAATTCCACCAGCTTCGATGGATTGACCAAGAAACCCTCATAGCCCTCACGTTCGTCCCTCTTTACCTCCTCGGGAAAACGCGCCTCGATGACCTCAATGGGATCCGCTACTTTCCGTTTCTTGGCTTTGCTCATGCGATGCCTGGTCCTCTTCGACTTTAAGCTCGGAGCGATCCAGCCTTCATTGGCCGGCGAACTCTGTAGCTTACTCTTCTTCTAGCTCGGGGAAATCGCGCGGATCGATCAAGTCGGGGCCCAATAACGGCATGGTGGCCGCGCGCGAGGCTTCCTTCTGATACCACTTGACGCTGCGGATGGATTGCTTGTCGATCTTCTTCTGCAGCTCAATCATCCCGTGGATCAATGCCTGGGGCGTCGGCGGGCAACCGGGAACGTAAACATCAACGGGGAGGAATTTATCAATCCCTGAGACAACCGAATAGCCTTCCTTGAATGGTCCTCCTCCAGATGCGCAGGCGCCCATGGCCATGACGTACTTCGGCTCCGGCATTTGGTTGTATAGGCGCACAATCAGAGGGACCATTTTCTTGGTGACGGTCCCCGAAATGATGATCAAATCGGTCTGGCGCGGGCTGGGACGCATGATCTCCATGCCAAAGCGTGCAAAATCGTAACGGCTGGCAGCGGTGGCAATCATCTCGATTCCACAGCAAGCCAGGCCGAACATCAGCGGCCAGACCGAAGACCGTCGTCCCCAATTGTAGATCTTGTCCAGCGCTGCGACCACAATATGCCCCTTCAATTCCTCTGGGACTGGAGCATCCGCATTGTTCAACTCATCGGGCATACGCCTGAAACCTCCGCATCGAATGCGCCAGCCAAAGCCGGCGCCCACAGACCCTCCCGCGCAAACCTGCTGCGGCGATCACCTCAATAAGGGCAACGAAGCCACTCAATAGGCGGCTTCTCTTGTTCCCAACGACCTTACTTGTCCGCAGAAAGCCTTTGAGGATTGCATCGATAAAACGCTCAATCCCTCGTGTGGCAAGTCGCTGTCAATATCCCCCACAAACCCTGTGAATTATACATCACAGTGAGCGATTTTTTCCGGTATATCGGTAGGAAAAGCCCGGAAGCTAGCGCCCCCGCAGAACCGAGATTGTAGTTCCGAATAGGCCCACAACCAATAAGCCCAGAATGGCGAGCATGGGGGGAAATCCGGTCGGCTGCACAGCCTCGATCGGCTCGGGCGTTGACAGGGAAAGGGCATCGACAGGAGTGAATGTAGGCAAACGTGTGGAGATGGGCGCAAGATCGATGAACTGTGCCGCCAGCGTAGGATCAATGGTGGCGGTGATACGCGGTGTCGGTCGTGGGGGAGGCTCGACGATCGGCAGCGAAGCCGATGGCGGCTGCACCCGCACCAATACGGTATATACCCACGCCAGACCATCCGGAGAGCCCAGGTATTCGATCTGGATCCACTCCCCCGCCGCCGAGCGGCCCACTGCCGGCGCCCACTGTCCAGCAGTCAGCACTCCCACTTTCTCATAATCGACACCGGGACCCAGACGAACATTGACCTCGTCAAGAATCTCGACGATGGGACCGGTAGGCGTTCCGGTTACCGTGACCACCTGCCGTGCTTGTTGGGATTGAGCTGCCACCGCGCGCGGAGACCAACCCAGAAGGGCTAGTGCTCCCGCCACACACAGTATGCCAAACACGCGTCTCACGTATTGTCCTCAGACCGACCGCAGATTATACTACACGCTAGCATACACTCCGAGTCGAACAATGGAAAAAGAACTGAACCAGCGCACATTTCATGGTCCCATCACCCCGGACGATCTGGCCAGCGCCTTAGTTGCCGAGTTGAATCAGGGCAATCTGCGAGCGCAGAAGTTGGGGCGCAATAGCAGCATGCTGGTGCAGGTCGCCAGCCCAATCATACCTGCCTCAGGCGGACGCACGGCGATCACCGTGCACCTTTCACGCATCGAGGACGGTGTATTGGTACGCTTAGGGCAACAGCAATGGCTGGGAGTGGCGGCAAGCTTGGGGATCACCGCTCTTGCCCTATTGCGCAATCCGTTTTCTCTCATAGGACGGCTCGATGACGTTGCCCAGGACATCGCTTCCCTGCAGCTTACTGAGCGTATCATGCAAACTGTGGAGCGCGTCGCCGAGAACCTGGGCGCCTCCTACGAGATTTCGGAACGACTTCGTCGCCTGACCTGCGCGCATTGTCACACGGCCAATCCAATCGGTGAACCGAACTGCGTTTCCTGCGGGGCACCTCTTGGGCCGCAGCACCCTATAGCCTGCTCCAACTGCGGCCACGTGGTTACCCAAAGTGAAAGTAAGTGTCCCCAGTGCGGTCACCTCTTACACTGACACACTCTGTGTAGCGAACCGCGGGTACCGACAATCACATCCCCTGAAGTGCATCGCCAGAGACCACATAGCGTCTCTGGCGCTCTGATATCAGTCGGCACGGTGCAAAAGACTGTTCAGCTATCCACTGGCGACGGAAGCGCCGCGCTTCATGGCTACTAGATTCGGTTCCAATAAGCTTCGCCTGTGCTCGGGGATGTGCCGGTCCAGTGCATCCGCAACCTTGTCGGCAGGCAGAATAGGCAACCGCTCCAGCAACGCGCCAAGCAGGATCATGTTTGCCAGCCGCTTTTCCCCCATCTCCTCAGCGATCTCGTTTGCCGGCACGCTCACAATCTCGATGTCCTTGCGCTTAGCCTCTCTATCCACTAGCGAGGAATTCACCACCAGCACCCCATCAGGCTTCACCAAAGGCTCGTACTTATCCAATGAGGGCAAGTTCATTACTACGGCCACACTCGGATTGGTGACCACCGGCGAGCCGATCTCTTCGTCGCTGATGATCACTGTGCAGTGGGCCGTTCCGCCTCGCATCTCCGGCCCGTAGGACGGGAACCAGGTCACGTGCTTATCGAGTTCCAGGGCGGTGTATGCCATAAGCTGCCCCGCAAAGAGTGCCCCCTGCCCGCCGAACCCTGAAAAGATAATCTCCGTTTGCATCAAATCATTCCCTCGCCGATCTCACTTCACGCTCAGCGCGGCGTGCACTTTATAGTCCCCCAGCGGATACGTCGGGATCATGTGTGTCTCGATCCACTTCAGAGAATCTTCGGCCGTAATGTTCCAATTCGTTGGGCAGCTCGAGAGCAGCTCGACCATCGAGAAACCCAAGCCTTGCCGCTGGACTTCGAAGGCCGTGCGAAGAGCTTTCTTGGCCTTGCGAATATGAGCCACGTCATGAAGGCTTCGCCGCACGATGTAGGCCGCGCCATCCATCTGGGAGAGGATCTCGCACATGCGAAGCGGGAAACCATGCAGCTCGATGTCGCGCCCTAGAGGGGTCGAGGTCGTGCGTTGGCCCGGCAATGTGGTCGGCGCCATTTGCCCGCCGGTCATGCCATAGATGGCATTGTTGATGAAGATGACAGTGATGTTCTCGCCCCGCCCCGTTGCGTGCAGGATCTCCGCCGCGCCAATCGAGGCCAGATCGCCGTCGCCCTGGTAGGTGAAGACGACCTTGTCGGGATTGACACGCTTCACCCCTGTCGCCATGGCCGGCGCCCGGCCATGGGCGGCCTCGGCGAAGTCCATGTTGAAGTAGTTATAAGCAAACACCGCACATCCCACGGGTGCAATACCGATGATATCCTCCCGAGCCCCCATTTCATCGATGACCTCAGCGATCAGACGGTGTGAGATTCCATGGGTGCAGCCTGGGCAGTAATGTGTGCCGATGTCGGTCAGGCTTTCGGGTTTTTCGTAGATCAGAGACTCAACCATTTCAGGGTTTGTCATTCCTTGCTCTCCGCAGCTAGTTCTTAACCGAGCGAGCTAGCTTCTGAATCTCTTCCAACACTTCTTCCGGCATGGGTACCATGCCGCCCATCCGACCGTAGAAGGAAACCGGAACCTTTCCCTCCACGCCCAAGCGTACGTCCTCGAGCATCTGCCCACCGTTCATCTCGACAACCAGCATCGCCTTGACTTCATCCGCAAGCTGGTGAATACGCTCATAGGGAAATGGGAATAGCGAGATGGGACGCATCAGGCCAACCTTGATACCCTCCGCGCGCGCTTCTGTAATTGCCGACTGGGCAATTCGGCCGGCTGTGCCAAAGGCCACCACTGCAAATTCGGCATCGTCAAGCAGAAGCTCCCGGAAGCGCACTTCGTTAGCCTCGATCTCGGCCTTCTTGGCCATCAGCCTCAGGTTGACCTTCTCTTCTTCCACGGGATCGATGTAGATCGAGGAAATGATGTTGGGATCCCGCTTCTTTGCGCCCGTCAGCGCCCAGGAAGGGCGATCCTTCAGTTTGCGTACCGGCTGCATCGGCGGGAGCTCAGCGGGTTCCATGATTTGCCCCAGGCTGCCGTCGGCTAGTATGGCGACTATCGTGCGATATTTCTCCGCCAGGTCGAAGGCTTCGACCGTCAGATCGATCATCTCCTGAACCGTGGCCGGAGCCAGCACGATAGGATGGTAATCCCCGTGCCCCCCGCCCTTGACCATCTGGTTGTAGTCCGCCTGGGAAGGAGCGATGTTCCCCAACCCCGGGCCGCCACGCATGACGTTGACGACCACCACCGGCACTTCCGAACCCGCGATGTATGAAAGGCCCTCCATCATCAGGCTGATCCCTGGGCTGGAAGATGAGGTCATTGTGCGCACCCCCGCGCACGCCGCGCCGTAAACCATGTTGATTGCGGCAACCTCGCTCTCGGCCTGCAGAAACACTCGACGCAGTTCCGGCATGCGCTTCGACATGTGCTCCAGCGCTTCCGTTTGCGGGGTGATCGGGTAGCCGAAATAGGCCTCGCATCCTGCGCGAATCGCCGCCTCGGCAAAGGCGTCGTTTCCTTTAAGTAGCTCCTTGGCCACGCCCGGCCTCCTCGTTCCTAGGTCTTCTCGGTGACGCCAGCTGCTGCCTTTACCCAGCGGTAGACGCTGATTGCTGCTTCAGGACAGATCACGGTGCAAATCGCGCAACCGGTGCACTGCTCATCTGGATCAATGATTTCGACTGGACGATATCCCTTGACATTGAAGCGGTCCTGCGCCATAAAAAGCAGATCCTTTG
>DAOVIK010000087.1 GCA_030673735.1 Anaerolineae bacterium | reverse complement strand
GCCTTGTGATCCCCAAGAAACAAGCATCTCATCAGCTGCAGCCAGATTGCCTGCAAACTCAAATGAGATGATGCCTGCGGGTGCGGCATCGGTTTGCAGTGGGCTGCCGATGATCTGAAGGCTGATCATCAACGCCAGCGTGATACCCAAGAGAACGAAGAACACGCACCGACGCCGCTTGCGTGGGATGCAGCCCCAAATCCGATCGTCATCCATGGATTCCTCCTGGTCCATTCTCGCGCAAACCATTGACTTTCACCATTTAGCTTCCTGGCTCTTCTTTCAAGGAGGTGAGAAGACCTGCCTGAGCCAATCCTATGCTCGGAAGATTATCCGGAGGTGTAGGACCGCCTGAATCACTAGGAGGAATGACACGTTTTCTAGGTGCTTGCCCTTCTGTATACTTGGCTCGTTCCGATGGAGGCTCGCAATGAGGCGCCGTCTTTGCACGTTATTGATGATCGCGTTGACGCTCTTGGCCTGTAATCTACTATTCCCTGAGCCCACAACGATCCCAGCACCCACCCAGACCAGCATTCCCCTTCCGCCAACGGCGACGGACTCTTCACTCCCACTCATACCATCCCCTACGCCATTCCCCCCCTTCGAGCCCATCATCACAGGAAGCGCAACCTATGACGTGCGTAATGTCCTGGAGATCACAAACCAAGGACCGGGAACGCTGAGCAGGCTTGAGGTTACGATCGCCTTGATCCCGGATTACCCTCCCTATCAGGACGTGATTACCTTCGAGGCAATGCCGGATGAGACGTTGCCGCGTGTTGTTGATGGCTATGGCAATGAGTACGCCTATTACGAGTTCTTCAATATCGGCCCCGGCGGTTCAGCAACCATTGAGCTGCGATACCGGGTCGAGGTCAATGAACTGCATTATTCTTGGACGGCGTGCGAGGGGGAGGTCATTCAAGGATTCCTCGGCAGTGAAAACTACATTAATACAGAGTCGCAGGAGATCCAGGGTATCGTGGATCAAATTGCCGAGGGAGAAACCGACCAATGCGTCACTTCCCGCGCTTTTTATGACTATGTGATCAACACCCTTAGGTATATCTCATACAACCCAGGCGATGTGGGAGCCGTAGGAGCCTTGAGGGATGGTGGAGGAGACTGCACCGAGTATGCCGATCTCACCATCACGCTCAACCGGGCGGGGGGTATCCCTGCCAGGTTCTTAGAGGGGGTGGCTTATTCCTCGAGTTCCGACGGTATTGTCACGTCCAACGAAACCAAGCACGACTGGCTGGAGGTCTACCTGCCGGCCACAGGTTGGGTGCCCATGGATCCCACGTGGGGCCGGTTTACGATGGCGGACCGGGATACCTACTTCGCAGGCATGACGGACGACCATATCGTGGTTACCCGAGGCCGCAACTTGGATGTTCTGGAGGGCGGGCACTACTATCTTTGGTACAAATGGTCGGACGACCTGCCGACTATTGTGACGAACGAGGAGACTTGGACGATCACGAAGCTAGTTGAATGACAGGCAAAAATCATATCCGATGTAGGGACCCAGAGGGAATTCGCTGAAGCGGATGAGGGATTCTACGATAGCATCTTTTGGAAGACGTACGATGTCTTGAATTGCTCATAGCCGGCACGCAGATAGAAGCCGTGCGCCCGCTCGCGCACCACGTTGCTGCGCACACGGAAGATGCTCACGCCTTGTTCCTTCCCCCACCGCTCGGCCTCGACCAGCAGCCTTTCCCCGATCCCCTGACCGCGATGCGCCGCGCTGACCACCAGGCCTCCTAGTTCCGCAAAAACCTCTGCCACAAGACGGAAGCTTAGGTGAGCATGGACCCAGGCGATGGGCTTGTCCTTCGCATCGGTTGCCACCAAGACCATGTGATCATCTCGACCCGAAAGCGCCAGCAATCGTGCAGTAACCTCCGAGGCGTCGGAATGATAGTCCATCTCTCCGCAGAGGATGGCCAGCTCTGCTTCATCCCCGCCTTTTGGCGGGCGTAGATTGATCTGCATGTCCGGCAAACCTCCTGGGGGCATTAAGGGCAAGCGTTCCCCTGGTGTTCCTCAAACGTGGATGCGAAAGCGTGGCGGCCAGAGTCGTCGCATAAGGCGCGGAAGTACAGGTAGTCGGTATCTGCCGGCCCTGCAACTGCCTGCAGTGCCGCCAATCCCGGATTGCAGATAGGGGAGGGGGGCAGGCCGGGATAAAGATACGTGTTGTAGGGGGAATCGAAGCTCAGATCAGCCAGGGAAAGTGGAGCCTTCCACCATGAACCGTCCGGCTGTAGGCCAAGAGCATATTGAATCGTCGGATCGGCATCGAGCTTCATGCCCACCGAGAGGCGATTGAGGAACACGGATGCCATGAGCGGCAGTTCGTCATCAACCACGGCCTCGCGCTCGATGATCGAGGCCAGCGTGACCGCCTGGTACACGCTCAGGCCCTGCTGCTGGAAACCGGAGCGCAGGTTCTCTCCCACCGAGGCTTCGAAGTTGTCTAGCATGGCCACCACCATATCGACGACCGATATCTCGCGATCGAGCGTGTAGGTGTCGGGGAAGAGAAAGCCTTCCAGGTTGGGCGGGTCGGAAATCTCGCCGGCAAAGGAATAGCCCACAGGACGCGCGTTTGTGGCCTCCAGGAAAGCTTGCGGTTCGATGCTCAATCCTGATGTAGGGAGCAAGGCCGCGATCTGCTCCTTTCGCCAGCCAGCGGCGACCGTGAAAGGTACTTCGGGCGAGACTGCCGACTGCAGAATTTCCGCTAGCTCCACGACGGTCATCGATCCGGAAAGTTGGTAGGATCCGGCCTTCACTCCGACATCCAACCCCCGGTACTCGAGATAGCTGAGAAGCAGTGTGCCATCACCGATCAAGCCCGATTCTTCCAGCCGCACGACAACAGTGGTAGCAGTCTCGCCTGCCAGGATGTGGAAGTCGGTGACGAACGATGGATCCCCCATCGGTTCATGCAGCTTGCGCTCATTGATGAGCAAGTAGGTGGCCAGATAGAGGCGATCAAGTGGATCGAGGCGGGGGCTGGCTGGTCCCAATTCCTCGGCAGCGATTGGAATCGAGATTGCATACACCACAACTGTAGCCGCAGCGCCGATCAATGCTGCTAGGATGATGAGGAATCCGAATCGGCTTCTAGGTCTGCGTGTGCTGGGCATCGAGATACTCTTGTAGGATGACGGCTGCCGCACGCGCGTCGATGAGTGCGTCGGGTTTGCCGGCAGCCACCGTGGATCCGCTTTCGTCCCAAGTGACAACGGCCAGGTCCGAGAGGGAGCGCAGCACCTCGACCAGGCGCAGCGCGCGCCGCGCTTGCGGTCCGACATCCCCTTCCATGTCAAGCGCGATGCCGACGACGATCGTTCCAACCTCTTGTGCCTCAGCTTCAGTCAAGATCGCTTCGGCGTCCTTCTGACGCGAGGCGTGTTGGATCACCTTGAGCGGCCGCGCGATCATGCACAGCGGATCGCTGATCGCCAGTCCGATGCGCACCTCGCCCGGATCGACGGCCAAAACACGCTTGCTCATGAGCTTTCCCAATCCCACAGGATAGTAATGCGCGGCGCAAGCAAGGGTAGCCGCGGAAACCAACCCGGCCATATGCTGATCTCTTGGATCGTGAGCGAATCCTGCTCCTCGATGATGGAGGTTGCCTGCTGCGGAGTTCGCCACTGCAGCTGGTAGGCGAGGGAGGCCAGATCGACTGCCTCATAAAGGCTTTGGCTGGCGATGAAGGAAAGCGTGAGAAGCCCATCTGCACCGCGCGTATCTTCGCCATCTTGGGACATTTCGAGTGACCCTGGGATGCCCTGTATGCCGTCGGCCAATTCACCTTGCATGGCCAACAGGAGCGCATTCTCCAGATCCTCATGCATGTAGGTCAGACCGGTGATTTCAAGATGCAGGCTCAGTTCAACTGTCTCGCTTGCTTCGCCCGGGGCATGGTCGAATTGCTGGTTGATCAAGCGTGAGATGACCAGGCTTTCGGCGACCAACACCTGTCCCTCGCCAAGATCGGCTGCTAAGGCCGCTTCCGCGTCATCCAATAGGATCTGCGTCAAGCCTTGCTGCAGCCGCGTGAGGTCGGTCTCGCTCACGGCGGCACGCTGCGTCTCCCGACCGCCGCTTATTGCTTCTGGATTTCGCACCGATATATCGAGCCCCAGCAGCCCCTCGACGGCGAGAATGCTGCCGGTAGAGACGTTGCCGGATCGGCCTGCCTCCAGAGCTCGAATTTCGACAAGGGTGGTGGCGCCCGTACCGGCAGGCAAGCTGGCCACTTCCGTGGTTTCGAAGCGGACCGTGGGCTGGCTGGTTGTCCGCACGCCGGTTCCGGAAGGAATTGTGATCGGCTCGGAGGTGAGATTGGTGAACTCGACACTGCCGCTGGCGTATTCCGTTGGAACGGACACGTAGGTGCTGGTAGACCGGCTCAATTCGCCTTGAACCGCTACGCTTACCGATGTGGCAGCAATGATGCCGATGCCTGTTGGGGGCACCAAGTCTGGACTTAGGGTGATGTCAAGCTCGAGAACTTGGGTATCAATTTCGGGCAGCAGCACAATCGTTGCTGAAGGAAGCAATGCCGTGGCGAGAAGAAGTAAAGCGCCAAGTCCTACAACCCCCATCCATCGGGCGGTCTTCGGGCGATCGCGCGGCCTGCCTTCCAGGAGTATCTCACGGATCTGGGTGCGGTCGCGTTCTTTGGACGGTGTGGGCGTTTGTCCCTTGACGAGCCAGGATCCTTGGGTGGCATCGTCGACTGTGTCGAAGGCGGGAATTCCGATCGACACGGCATGTTGCCGGATGGTTGGGTCGTGCGAGATAAGGCCGATCTGGACGCCGCGGTTTCGCGCATGCCGATCGACCAGCACCAAATCCAGGCGCCTTGTCAGAACGCGACCTCGGTCGGGCCAGACCAGGGCGGCGCGCTGTGCCTGGCACGCGTTCAGCTTGTCGCGTGCTGAGGCGTGATCGTCATGCGGATCGAGGTAGATGATCTGTATCTTCACGATAAGCCGGATGGATGAACTTCAGGACAGATGGGTCCGGACCCAGTCATAGACTTGGTCCAGAGCCTCTGCCAGGCGGCTGGGATCCTTGCCGCCTGCCTGTGCTAGCTTCGGGGTTCCGCCTCCGCCTCCTTTAATGACTGGAGCAACGAAGAGCACTATCTCGCGGGCGTCAATCCCCCGTGTGACTAAATCGGAGCTGACACTCGCAATGATCAAGGGGCGGCTCTCATGAACCGAGCCAAGGACCACGACCCCCGAAGGATTCTGCTCGCGGAATAGGTCGATCAAGCGGCGCAGCGTATCGGCATCTGCATCGGGGATCTGGCCGCTGAGAACCGGAACCTTGGAGATGGTTTTGGGCGCTAGCGCCTCAAAACTTGCGGCCGCTAGGTCTTGCAGCCTCCCTGTGTTTTCAGCCGCCAAACGATCGTGCTCCTCGAGCAGCGCGTCCAGGCTCGTCTCCAGGGTTTCCGGCGTTGCTTGCAGCTTTTCAGCCAAGCGCGCCATACCCTGTATTCGCGACTGGATAAGTTCGAGCGCCTTGCGTCCGGTGAGCGCTTCAATGCGGCGGATGCCTGCGGCCACGCTGCCCTCACTGACGATCAGAAATGGACCGATAACGCCCGTGGATGGGACGTGCGTCCCTCCGCATAGTTCGAGGGAAAGCCGCTCCTCGGCGCCGATACCCACTGTACGCACGCTCTCGCCGTAGGTTTCGCCAAAGAGCGCAATCGCGCCCTCCTGCTCGGCGTCCTCACGGGATTGATGGCGGACATCCAGCTCGTAATTGGCGAGAATCGCACGATTGACGTCCTGCTCGATGCGGCGGAGCTCCTCGAGTGTGACGGCCTTGGGATGCGTGAAGTCGAAGCGCAGGCGGTCGGGCGCCACCAACGAACCCGCCTGTCGCGCATGCTTGCCCAGCACTGCTCGCAGGCTGGCATGCAGCAGGTGCGTGGCGGTGTGATTGCGCATGATGTCCCAGCGCAGATCTGCGTTCACGGCTGCGATCACCGCATCCCCCACGCGTGGGCTGCCGTTCACGACCTCGCCGAAATGGATCACCAACCCGGAGACCGGCTGGCTAACTCCATTCACGCGGATCTCCCAGGCGGGCTTGCCTGCTGCGCAAATCGTTCCCGTGTCCATCACCTGCCCGCCGGCTTCGACGTAGAAGCTGCTCTCGGGGAGGATCACAGACACGCGATCACCCTTCTTGGCCCGATCGACCTCTTCGCCGTCGACGAGCACGGCAAGCACTTCGCCTTCGCTCGTGAGCGCCCCATATGGATCGCTCTTCACGCCCTCCACTCCAAGCTTGCCTTGCTCCTGCAGTTGCTCGAGCAGCTTGCGGAAGGCATCCACCTTGATCGGCTGTCCGTCCGCTGTGAGGTTGGCTGTCCTTAGGTCTACAGTTGATGCCTCGCGGTGAGCTTCCCTGGCCTTCTCGAATCCTTCTTCATCCACGGTCATGTCCTGCTCGCGAGCGATGTCACGCGTGATCTCCAGCGGAAGTCCGTAGGTCGCGTAGAGATCGAAGCTCTGCTCGCCGGGAACCGTGGT
>DAOVIK010000283.1 GCA_030673735.1 Anaerolineae bacterium | reverse complement strand
GCAATACAAGAGCCGGGCGTTCGACATGTTCCAGCAGTTGCTGGCTCAGATCCGCTCTGGACTCGTCTCGCGGCAGTTTCGTGTGATGCCACCGTCGCAGGCGCAAGCTGCCGCTGCGCCATCTGCTCGTCAGGCGGTTCCCACAGAAGCCAGGGAAGTTCCACTGGACGCTCCCAAGAAGAGCAAGCGCCGCAAACGGCGGCGCAAGCGGCGCCGCTGATCTCCCGAATGCAGCGCGATGGACTAAAGCGAAAGGTTCCGGGGATAGGGAACGGCTTCAGGATCGTTGGCTCGGGTTGACAGCAGAAGCGAGGTGGGATAGAGGGGCTGCCCGGCTGGGGCAGCCCGGGTCGCGCAAGCTGCGACCAGAACGTGACCTGGCGGAGTATGCGATGAAGATCGGCGATCTCGATATTCATTTGATAAGCGATGGCATAGCGAGATCCGACGCCGGTGGACCGTTCGGGCTTGTGCCGCGAGCGCTGTATTCGCGCCACTACGAGGTTGGTTTGGATAACACCATTCAAATGCGCCTGACCTGCCTGTTGGTCCGCTCCCGCGGCAAGACGATCCTGATCGATACAGGCTTCGGGACCAAATTGAGCGAGAAGGAACTACGGCGTTGGCAAATGTGGCGTGGTGAAGGGGGCCTCGTGGAGAGTCTGGCGCGCGTGGGAATCGCGCCACAGGATGTAGATATCGTGGTCAACACGCATCTCCACGGGGATCACTGCGGAGGAAACACTCAATGGAACGGGGATCAGGCGGTGGCTGTGTTTCCCAATGCTCACTACTATGTACAGAGGATCGAGTGGGCGGTTGCGAGCAATCCCGATCTTCGTACACAGCAAACCTACGCGCCTGAAAACTATGCGCCGCTATTGAAGGATGGTCGAATGCGACTGCTGCATGGCGACATGCACCTGACCGATCAAGTGCAGTGTGTGGTCACGCCGGGGCACACGCGCGGGCATCAATCGGTTCTTCTTCGCTCAGGAGAATGGAGGGGGATGTTCTTAGGAGATGTGGCATCCTATACGGTGCATATGATGCGCACGGCGTGGCTGACTTCGTATGATGAATTCCCGCTGGAAAATCTAGCCACAAAGCAGCGCTGGCAGGAATGGGCTGTAAAGAAAAAGGCATGGTTGTTTGTTGAACACGATCCCACCATGCCCATCATCCGGCTTGCCAAGACAGAGCAGGGCTTGCAGGCCAAGCCAGTTGCGGAAGCTCAAGAACTCATTTACGAGCTTCCCACTCTGCCACCGCAGTCTTGATCACGCTATGGATCTTCTTGTCCGGAACCTCATCAACTTCGTAACTATTGACGCCTACGTAAACGCGCACTGTTCCCTCAGGCCCCTCGAATAGCCGAAGGCCCTTTGGAGCTTCGCCCTCCTCGCTCCTTTGCTCGAGGATCTCGTTGATCTCCTCGATCATGGTCTTCTGTGTGACTGCTGCCTCATCCGGTGTCTCTTTGGCAGCATCCTCGAGAGGCGGCTTGACGCTGTCTGCGATCGCCAGCCACTGTGTGAGGGCGGCCGCAGCTTCTTCCAGATGTCCTAGAGTCTCATGGTCCTTGATGTCGGCTGCTTTCGAGTAGCGCTGTTCCCCGATTGTTATCATCAGGCTTCCCGTCTTCCTATTTCGGAGCAATTCAGCGACGAAAGTGTCGTCTTCAGGTGTAGAAGTGCTTTCCTCCGCTACGGGAGATACTTCGACTGGTCTCTCTTCGTCCATAATCGCATCCTCTTGCGCAGGTTCATGGTCTGCAACCTCTACTGCATCTTCTTGCGCCGGCTGATCGTCATCACCCTCGGCAGTCTTTTCTTCCTTGCGGCGACCAACACTGATGGCATAGGCCAGCAAAGCAAGGGAGCCTGCCATGCCGAGCAACGGGAGAGCAATATACAGATAGGAATCAGGATTCATTTCCCATCCTCCCTTTGGCATTGGGGGCAAAAGTGTGTCCCGCGTTGGGCGACCACGATGCGCTGGATGGCAGTCTTGCACTTGAAACACGGTTCTCCAGTGCGCTGGTAGACCCGAAAGCGGTTCTGAAATCCTCCCCCACGATAAACCCAATCGATGCTTGCGCCGCTATGGCGTATTCCGGCGCGCAGAGCGGCGCGCATGCCCTTCCATAGGGACCGGATCTCCTCTTCCTGCAGGCTGTCCGTCCTGCGCAAAGGGTGCAATCCCGCCCGGAAAAGCCCCTCATCAGCGTATATGTTGCCCACTCCTGCGATGAAGCGCTGATCCATCAACAGCGGCTTTAGCGCGCGGCGGCGGCCGGCAAGGCGAGATGCCAGCTCTTTTGCCGTGAAGCTCTTGGAGAGCGGCTCGGGTCCTAATTTGCCTAGCACGCTCTGTGGATCTCTCACTAAGAAGACCCTCCCAAACTTGCGGGCATCGCTGAAGCGCAGCTCCCATTGGTCTTCAAAGAAAATGACCGTATGCTCGAAGCGCCCCGGGGCGGAGTCGCTGGGAGCTACACTAAGATCTCCGCTCATGCCTAGGTGGATGAGCATCGTGTATTCATCGAGTGGAAACACAAGGTACTTTCCCCGACGTCGGACGTCGAGAATCGTCTGCCCGCGGATGCGACGGCGAAAGGTTGATGGGGATGGTTGGGCGATGTGTCCTGGCCATCGCAAGGATACGCGTGCGATTCGTTTCCCAAGCAGAGGTGGAGAGTCGTGTGTGCCGCATCGCAGACCTTGCGCGATGCACTCGACTTCGGGTAGTTCCGGCATTTATTGGCATTATACATGTCTGGTTATCAGCATGCACCAGTCCGAAGGTCACGGTGCCTGCTGCTAGCTTGCGGTGATCGTGCTTGGTTTTTGTTAGGAGAAGGTTGAATGGGAGGGGAGCGAGATCAGCTCGTGTGCTGGTCAGCGGATGGTGATGAGATGCCGCAGATCCTCGAGCTTTGCGGGCCCAATTCCGGAGACGTTGATGAGATCGTCGATCGAGGTGAATGGCCCGTAGGTCTCTCTGTGCTCGATGATCTTCT
>DAOVIK010000106.1 GCA_030673735.1 Anaerolineae bacterium | reverse complement strand
ATACCGCCGGCTGAGATCAAGGCTGACCACATTCGCTTCTACGGCAAGGATCTCATGAACTACAACGAAACAGAAATGCGGTCCGTCCGTGGCAGCCAGATTGCCATGATCTTCCAGGATCCGATGACCTCCCTGAATCCGGTTCTTACCGTAGGATATCAGCTCAACGAACCTATGCGTCTGCACCTCGGGATGAGCAAGGAGGAGGCGGAAGAGCGGGCGGTTGAGTTGTTGGGCTTGGTTGGCATCCCAGAAGCACGGCAACGAATCTACGATTACCCCCATCAGTTTTCCGGAGGCATGCGACAGCGAGCGATGATTGCCATGGCGCTTTCATGCAATCCATCACTTCTGATCGCCGACGAGCCTACCACTGCGCTCGATGTGACCATTCAAGCCCAGATCATCGACTTGGTGCTGCGACTGCGAGAGCAATTCGGCATGGCCTTGATCTGGATCACACATGACCTCGGAGTGGTTGCCGGCCTTGCGGAACGGGTCAACGTCATGTACGCAGGCTTCCTAGTTGAGACAGGGCCGGTCGATGCAATTTACGGCTCGCCGCGCCATCCATATACGGGCGCTCTCTTGAAATCGCTGCCGCGCTTGGATGGCCAGCACGGCGAAGACTTGGAAACCATTGAGGGGATGCCGCCAGATTTGATCATGTTGCCGCCCGGTTGTCCGTTTGCGCCTCGCTGCGCATTTGTGAAAGATGTCTGCCGCGAGTCGAATCCTCCTCTGGAGGAAATCTCTTCGGGGCACAAGATGGCCTGCTGGGTTGATATCGATACAGGTGAGCTTCGATGACCGAGAACAATGTTATTCTGCGAGTAGAGAATCTAACCAAGCATTTCCCGATCACACGTGGAATTCTCTTCCAACGCCAGATCGGCTCGATTCAAGCAGTAGATGATATCAGCTTCTCCATCATGCAAGGAGAAACCTTGGGTTTGGTGGGGGAAAGCGGATGTGGAAAGTCAACAACCGGGCGTTCGATCCTGCAGTTGTATCGACCCACCTCCGGCAAGGTCTTCTACCGCGAGCATGAGCTCACGAAGATGAAGGGGGAAGACCTGCGAAGAAATCGGCGCAACATGCAGATGATCTTCCAGGATCCGTATGCATCGCTCAATCCACGCATGACGGTGCGCAACATTATCTCTGAGCCCCTGGAAGTGCACGGCATCGGAAACTCCTCGGAGCGCCGCGAGCGTGTCCAGGAGTTGCTTCGCCTCGTGGGCTTGAATCCCTACTTCATCAATCGATACCCGCACGAGTTCTCGGGCGGCCAGAGGCAACGCATCGGTGTGGCACGGGCACTCGCGTTGCGACCGGAGTTAATCATCTGTGATGAGCCGATTTCTGCGCTCGATGTATCGATCCAAGCGCAGGTTGTCAACCTGCTCGAGGAATTGCAGGAGCGCTTCGGGCTGACGTACTTGTTTATCGCGCACGACCTCAGCATGGTTCGTCACATATGCGACCGCACGGCCGTGATGTACCTCGGCAAATTGGTTGAGCTGGCGCCGCGCGAGGATCTATATGAGAGCCCGCTACATCCCTACACGCAGGCATTGCTTTCCGCTGTGCCCATTCCTGATCCCATCAAGGAACGCCGGCGCAAGCGGATCATTCTGGAAGGGGACGTTCCGAGTCCGGCAAATCCGCCCAAAGGTTGCCGTTTCCACACGCGCTGCCCGCTTGCGGTGGATGTATGCATGGAAGAAATCCCTGAGTGGCGAGAAGCCGTGGATTCGCATTGGGTGGCTTGCCATTTGGTGTAAGATATAGTGACAATCTTGAGCCCCTGACATAGGCTTGAGATGGCCGTTTTATCCAAAACTTAGCTGGAAGGAGGTGGTGCAATCGCGTGTAACATCGACCTGGAGGTCTGGCGCCATCAATCGCAGAGTATGCGGTCGAAAGGCACAAGGCCGAATCATGTAAGCACCTGAACATATTCTAAAGATGCAAGAGAAGGAGAAGAGAGCGCAATGAAAGCAAAGAGAATGACCATCTTGCTGGGTCTCCTAGTAATGGCGGGCATGGTCCTTAGTGCTTGTGGTCAAGAAGTTGTCACTGTGACCGTAATTGAAGGTGGAGAGGTTATAGTTGTCACCGCCACCCCTACGGTTTACGACCCCGTTACCCTCAACTTGAACCTTGGCACTGAGCCCCCAACGGTAGACCCGGCCCTGTCGACGGACACCACCTCGGTTGACTTGGTAGCAAACCTGTTCATGGGCTTGACGCGCTTCGATCCAGTCACCGGCGCGGTCATACCCTGGCTGGCTGAGACCTGGGAAGTCTCCGACGACGGCACGATCTACACCTTCCATCTTCGCACGGACATTCCGTGGGTGCAGTACAACACGGGCACCGGCGAGGTGGATTTGGTGACGGTGGACGGCGCCACGCGCTACGTGAACGCCTATGACGTCGAGTACGGTACGAAGCGCACCATCGATCCAGTCACGGCTTCCGACTACTCCTACGTTCTCTACATCATCAAGAACGCGCAGGCAGTGAACTCGGGAGAGGAAGGCTTCACGCTGGATGATATCGGCGTGACCGCGCTTGACGCGACGACCGTGCAGTTCGAGCTCGAGAGTCCCGCGGGCTTCTTCCCGGCCATCGCCGGCATGTGGATCGCCAACCCCACGCCGGAATGGGTCATCACCGCTGCGGGCGAAAACTGGATCGAGCCCGGCACGATGGCCACCAACGGCCCCTTGGTCATGACCGAGTGGGTCCACGGGTCCGAGATGACCCTGATCGTGAACCCGCACTGGCCAGGAGCCGGTGATATCCAGATTGAGCGCTACGAACTCCTGATGATTCAGGAAGCCTCAACCGCGTTTGCGCTCTACGAGAACAACGAACTGGACAGCACCGGTGTGCCTCTGCCCGAGATGGACCGCGTGAAGGCCGATCCCGTGCTGAGTGCAGAATACGTGAATTACGCCGATGTCTGCACCTACTACTACGGCTTCACCAACAACAAGCCGCCGATGGATGATGTGCGTGTCCGCAAGGCCTTCTCCATGTCCGTGGACAAGGTCTCCCTTGTCGAGAACGTGCTCAAGGGTGGCCAGATCCCCGCAGGGCACTTCGCGCCTCCGGGCATCTTCGGAACGCCGGCGATCGGCTCTGTCGGCCTGGACTACGATCCCACCGCCGCGGCTGCCCTGCTCCAGGAATACCTGGACGAGATGGGTATTACCATCGAAGATTTCAACGCCATGGACGTCACCCTGATGCACAACACCTCTGAGGGTCATGCCATGATCGCGGCTGCCATCCAGCAGATGTGGTTGGAGAACCTGGGCGTCGAGGTGCGCGTCGAGAACCAGGAGTGGGGTGTCTACCTGACCACAATCCAGAACGACACTCCTCTCGCCGACATGCCGCACGTCTGGCGACTTGGCTGGTGTGCGGACTACCCGGATGAGAACAACTGGGTGCACGAGGTGTTCAATGCCGACGCCGGTGCCAACCGACTGCGCCGCGGGTGCGTCGATGAGGTGTGCGCGGAAGTTGTCACGTCACGCTTCGACGACCTCACCGCGCAGGCTGGTGTAGAAGCGGATCCTGCGACCCGCATCGAGCTCTACTTCGAGGCTGAGCAGATCCTATCCGAGATCGAGGCTGCCTACATCCCGATCTACTTCTACGCGGGCAACAGCGTCGCCAAGCCGTGGCTAACCCGTGATTTCCCGCTCTTGGGAGGTAACAACTTCTTCGAATGGGAGATCGATTGGGATGCCAAGACCGCTGCTACCCGCTAGTTCTCACAACTAGGGCGGTCCATGAGGGGAGCCAGATTGGCTCTGGCTCCCCTTTTCTTCAAACTCGGACTCATTGAAACCAGGCCTTATAGAACATAGTAGATAAATCGGAAGCATCGTTCCATTGATCCAGGAGGCATAGGGAGAGATGACACGCTACATAATACGCCGAATTCTGGGATTCATCCCCGTGATGTTCGCTGTGGCGATCTTTACTTTCGTGCTGGTGCGCGTCATCCCGGGCGGTCCCTTTGACTTCGTCGGTGATAGAGCGCTTCCGCCGAGCATCGTCGCCAACATCGAGGCCAAGTACCACTTGGATTGGCCGGTCCACATACAATTCATCTCCTACTTGCTTGGAGATGATGTCGTGGAGTTGCTGACGGGGGGCGAATATGAAATGACCGCAGGAGGATCGAGAGGCCTGATTCGAGGCGACCTGGGTCCCTCCTTGTTCTATCGAAGCCAATCGGTGAATGACATCATCAAGGGTTCTTTCCCCATCTCCCTGCAATTGGGCATTCTGGCGCTGGCGATCGGCATCGGGATCGGCATCCCTGCCGGCATCATTGCTGCGCTGAGGCAGAACTCCTGGGTGGACTACACCGCGACGTTTGTAGCCGTGCTGGGCGTGTCCATCCCATCCATGGTCATCGGGCCGGTGTTCATATGGCTGTTCGCCATCAGGCTGGGATGGCTGCCGGTGGCAACCTGGGGCGCCAAGCCACCATTTATCTTAGGCTTTATTCCACGAAATCTGGGTTGGGAATTCTGGTCGAAGGCCATCATGCCCTCCGTGGCGCTGGGAACCGGGCTTTCAGCCTACATCGCCCGTCTGACGCGCGCCAGCCTTCTCCAAGTGCTGCGAGAGGACTACATCCGCACGGCCAGATCCAAGGGCTTGCATGAGCGCGTCGTGATCATCGTGCATGCGCTGAAGAACTCGCTCATCCCGGTGGTGACCATCATGGGGCCGCTGTTTGCCGCCATCGTGACGGGAACGTTCATCGTCGAGCAGATCTTCGGCATCAACGGCATGGGAAAGCACTTTGTGATGAGTGTGGGCAATCGCGACTACCAGATCCTGATGGGAGTGACCTTGCTCTATACCCTCCTGCTGGTGGGTGCCAATCTCATCGTGGATCTGACGTATGCGTGGTTGGATCCGCGCATTCGCTTTGATTGACCGTGCGTTCGTGCGGTCAAGGAGCATGATGCATGGCAGTTAATTCGGGCACTGATCCTCAAGACATCCTGGCACGAAAACCGCGCAGCTTGTGGCGGGATTCACTGCAACGGCTGCTTCGCAACCGGCTCGCGCTGGCTGGGGGAGCGGCCGTGATCGCCGTTGCTTTGGTGGCGGTCTTTGCCGCATTCATCGCGCCCTTTGGCTTCGCCGAGCAGGATTTAATACTAAACAACGCCGTACCCCCGTGGCTGATGTGGCTTATGCCCGAAGGTGCGGAGAACTACGCCAGGATCACTCCCAAGTTCCCCTTGGGTGCGGATGCGCTGGGGCGTGATCTGCTCAGCAGGACCATTTACGGCACTCGCATCTCGCTGGCCATAGCGGTGGTAGCCGCTTCGGTGAGCCTGCTTGTGGGCACCGTGTACGGAACGGTTTCCGGGTATTTAGGCGGGCGGGTTGACAACTTCATGATGCGGATCGTGGATTTTCTCTACGGCTTCCCATTCCTTATCGTGGTGATTCTGCTGCAGACCTACTTCAAAGCCGTGTCGCGCAGGGGGACTGCGGAGTGTTTTGCCTCCGTCATCTTGCAGTGGAATGATAAGCTGGGCGGCATGTTGCTGCTGTTCGTTGCCATCGGACTCGTGAACTGGATCGGGATGGCGCGCATCGCCCGCGGTCAGGTGTTGTCGTACAAGGAGAAGGAATTCGTCGAGGCTGCGCGCTCGGTAGGCGCGCGGCACAGCCGCATTATCTTCCGTCACCTGATTCCCAATGTGATGGGCCCGCTGATCGTTGCGGAAACGCTGGCGATCCCGGGCTACATCTTCACGGAGGCCTTCCTTTCCTTCATTGGCCTGGGAGTGGATCCACCGACGCCGAGCTGGGGCATCATGATCTCCGAAGGTGTGCGGGGCCTGAGATCCTATCCATTGCAGGCCCTCGTGCCAGCCGTAGCGTTGTCGATCACGACTCTGGCCTTCAACTTCCTGGGTGATGGTTTGCGGGACGCCTTTGATCCACGCATGGCTGAATAGGATCTAACAATCGACATTGCTGCGCCTGTTGCTCCGTTTGGTGGCAACAGGCGCATTTGTGTTCTCAGGATTGGGCAATCAACGAATGGCAAGACGGGGAAAGCAGTTATCTGAGTGGCTTCAATCATCGCAGGTGCGATGGGTTCTCGGACGGCTGCT
>DAOVIK010000053.1 GCA_030673735.1 Anaerolineae bacterium | reverse complement strand
ACTCATAGTTGAGGTTCCGAATCGCATGTCTGAAAGACAGGCGTCTGCCGCGCGTGAGGGTTCGTCCGGACCATTTGCACGTCAAGTGATTCGCCATCTCTTGAGAACGCTGGGCGTGGTCGCGTTGGTGGCAACCGCGTTCACGGCCTGGACACCCGCCAGCCTCAATCCGGGCGATCTGGTGAGTCAGCTCATGGCCGCATTTGAGCGCCCGGAGCCGCTGGCAACCTCCCAGCCCGGACAGGTCGCTCTGCCGACCGGGCAAGCTTCCTTGCTCATCGGCGTGGTTGTGGGCCATCTGGGGCCCAATCGATCGACCGGCTACGAGGATCCCGGATCCCTATGCTCCGACGGCCTTACGGAGCTGGACGTCAACAAGGGCATCGCCCATGAAGTGGTGAACATGCTGCAGGATGCAGGATTTCGCGTGGATCTGCTGGATGAGTATGACGAGCGCTTGTGGGACTATCGTGCGGTCGCCATCGTCTCGATCCATGCGGACTCATGCCTGCCGATCAATGAGCAAGCGACGGGCTTCAAGGTTACCGCAGCGCTTGACACACAGGTGCCCGACCGTGCGCAGCGCCTGGTTACCTGCCTGGTCGATCGGTATGCCAGCGCCACGGGAATGAACTTCCATCGCGGGAGCATTACCCGCGATATGACGGAATATCACTCGTTCTATGAGATCGACGAACAGGTCCCGGCGGCGATCATCGAGACCGGCTTCCTCTACCTGGATCGTGATTTTCTGACGGGAAGCCCCGACATCGTTGCCAGAGGGATCGTGGATGGGTTGATGTGCTACGTGAACAATGAGCCGGCTGAATTTCCGGGGAGCCAACCCTGATGGCTGCTCGCAAGCGGAAGCATGCTCCCTACAAGGACGCGCTGCGAGCCGCCGCCGCGGCATTCGAATTGGGAGACATGGCCGAAGCGCGGCGCATGGCGCGCTTGGCGGTTCACCTCGCGCCCAAAGCCGAAGAGCCCTGGCTCTTCTTGGCCGCGGTTTCCAAGCCGCGAGCGGCGCTTTCGTTCGCCAGGCGGGCGCTGCGCATTCAGCCGGAGAGCACGGCCGCACGCGCCGCCATTCAGTGGCTGCTGCCGCGCTTGGATAAGAAGGAACGAAAGCGCGCCAGCCGGCAGCTATCGCTTTCCGAGACCGCTACGCCCCGACCGGCGCCGTTTGATAGGCTGACGGCCAGGGTCCCGATTTCGCTTCCGAGCATGCTGCTTGCGCTGGCAGTTCCGTTGATCACCTTCGTGTGGCTTGGATCAAGGCCCGCGGCAGCCATGCAGCCCCAGCAGGCGGTGAACGTCATGGATAAGGCCACCATGACACCCACGCCTACCAACACGCCTACGCCGACCAACACGCCAACACCTACGCCGACAAACACACCCACGCCGACTCCCACCAACACGCCCACCAATACTCCCACGCCCACCAACACGCCGCGCCCGGCCGTCGTATGGACCTATTCGTATGATCCAAGCACTTTGGCCCATGAAGGGCGCTGGATCGATGTAGATCTGAGTGCCCAACGTGTGGTCGCTTACCAAGGCGCCACGCCGGTGCGGAGCTTCGTTGTTTCCACGGGCACCTGGCGGACTCCCACGGTGCGAGGGCAGTTCCGAATCTACATAAAACTGACCAGCACCCTCATGGCGGGCCCGGGTTACTATCTCCCCAACGTGCCGTACACGATGTACTTCTACAAAGGCTACGCATTGCACGGCACGTACTGGCACAACAACTTCGGCACGCCTATGAGCCATGGCTGCATCAATCTGAGAACTCCTGATGCGCAGTGGCTCTTCAACTTCGCTCCTCTCGGCACGTTGGTCAACGTTCACCCCTGAGCCCATCCCCCATGGCGCGCCAATCAACATCCCCCCTCGAAAGCTGTAAATCAAGCGATGCGCTTGAGCTCACGCACGAATTCTCGCGGCGGGATTTCTTGCAACTCTCAGGACTGAGCATGCTTGCGTTGGGGCTTCCGCTGCATTGGCGGAGATCCCAACTCGAACTGCCGGAAGGTCCGCTAGCGCGCATTCTCGAGCCGGTCGCCGACGTCTATGATCGGCCATCCTTCGATGCTGAGAAGCTTGAAAGCTATCAATTTGACGAAGTCCTGCCCATCGAGATGGCCATGTTGGGTGATAAGGTTCCCGAACATAACCGAGTTTGGTACTACATCATGGGGCGGGGCTTTCTGCACTCATCGTACGCCCAGCCGGTGTTCAACCGGCCTAACGTTCCGCTCGATATGACGGATGAGGCGGCAAGGTTGGCGGAAGTCTCGGTTCCTTTTACCGATGCCTACAGGTATCCCAGCCCAAGCAGCGACTTTTGCTATCGCCTGTACTATGCCACCACGCACTGGATCAAGGCCAGCATTCAGGATAATCAGGGGAACCTTTGGTACCGGATAAAGGACCCCCGGATTTCCTACGATTACTATGCTCCCGCGGAAGCCTTCCGCCCCATTCCTGAGGAGGAATTGGCACCAATCTCCTCGGAACTGCTGCCATCGGAGAAGCGCATCGAAGTGGACATTGAGCGCCAATGGATAAAGTGCTTTGAAGGAGACAGTCTCTGCTTCATGACCAAGGTTTCGACCGGGACCGTGTTCGATATTGGCGACTTCTCCACGCCCCGCGGCACATTCCCTACTCGTATAAAGCGGGCCTCGCGGCACATGTGGGTCAGTCCTGCGGCTGGGGGCTACAACTTGCCGGGTGTACCCTGGGTGAACTACTTCAACCTGCATGGTGATGCGCTGCACGGAGTCTATTGGCACAATGACTACGGAACGCCGCGCAGCCATGGCTGTGTCAACCTGACGCCCCAAGCTGCGAAGTGGATCTTTCGTTGGACCAACCCGTTCGTTCCCGCGGACATCATGGAGGTCTGGGTAGATGACGGAACCTCAATTCGCGTCCACTCCTGAATTCAACTCAAATCAGATGGCATTCCGCTTCGAGAAATACCTGATCAAGCGGCAGGTTCTAGCGCTCACCGGGAAGATACGCCTGTTCTCCCCCGACGGCTTGCTAGTCGGATTCTCAGAGCAGAAGATGTTCCGCCTGCGTGAGGACATCCGTCTCTACGCCGATGAGGATAAGATGCAGGAGCTGCTTTGGATCCAGGCGCGCCAGATCATCGATTTCTCTGCTGCCTATGATGTGATCGATAGCGTGCAGTCAGTCAAGGTAGGCGCGCTGCGCCGCAAGGGATTCCGCTCAGTGCTGCGCGATGAGTGGGAGGTCTTGGACGCTAGCGACAAGATCATAGGAAAGCTGTGGGAAGACAGCCCCGGCAAGGCCATGCTGCGCCGCCTGTTGCTGGGATCCTTGCTGCCTCAGAGCTATGATGTCCTGATCGGAGAACAGGTAGTAGCGGAGTTCACCCAGCGCTTCAATCTGTTCCGGTATGAGATGGACCTTGACTTCAGCGCAGATTCCTCGCGCGCATTCGATCGTCGCCTGGGCCTGGCTGCTGCGGTTCTGCTGGGCATGATCGAAGGTAAGCAGGGATGATCTGATATCGTCTATTAGGTAGAATTGCAAGTGAAAAGGGAAACGCTATGCCAAAGCTGGCAATCCAAGACGTCGGTGAGTTCGATATACCGGAAGGGAAGCGGCTCGTCAAGGCGATAGAGGATAGCGGCGTAGACATCCTGCATCGCTGCGGCGGATACGCAAGATGCACCACCTGCCGGGTCGAATTCCTGGTAGGAGAACCGCAAATGCGGACCGTCGCCGAGCGCGATAAACTCAAGGAGCGCGGCGAATCGGGCGTCCGCCTTTCGTGCCAATGCTTGGTCGAGGAAGACATGCATGTGCGCGTGATCCACACACTGCAAAGCACCAACCTTGACGATCCCGGAGCCACACCCGAAGACAACATCACACCCGAGCCCGAATGGGTGCCTCTGGAGGAGAAGTAGTACATGGCGGATCAAGCGCTCTTCGCCGGACTGGTAGTGGACGAGTTCGAGAATCCGGTTGATTCAACGATCGTCGGCGATGAAGCCTTCTACATCGTGGACGACGACGGTTTCCTGCGTCATATCGAAAGCGAGATGGTCGATCGCCAGGTGCTGCAGCAGATTCAGGAATTGATCGAGCAGAACGAAGATCTGATCAGCGAAGACACCATGCGCATGATCGGCCAGGAGGACATCTTCACCAAAGCCGCCATCGACGCTTCACTCAAGAACATCGGCGAGCAGTTCGAAGCGCTGATAAGGCAGGGTATGCCTGAGGAAGTGCGCGCCTGGATGGGCTTGTCCGGATTTCGTGTCGTTATCAATCTGCATGGCGAAGTGCTGCGTGTCGACCAGCCCTCCGGGATGGAAGACCCCGATAGCTAACTCCCTACAATCAAATGCGAAATCTCCAATGTCGCTCTAATGAAATGGTGCGATAATGCCGCTATCAAGAAGCACGAGGTGACCAAGTGGCATTGAGTGAAAACATACTGGATGTGACCGAGACCACGTTCGAGAACGAGGTCGTGCTGCGTTCGCATCAGATGCCGGTGGTGGTCGATTTCTGGGCCGTGTGGTGTGGCCCTTGCAGCATGCTGACCCCCATGCTTGAGCGTCAGGCCATAGAAGCCGGCGGAAACTTCCGCCTGGCCAAGGTCAACGTGGATGAGAATCCCAACCTGGCAATCCGCTACGGCGTGCGGGGCATACCTGCCGTGAAAGCCTTTGTTGATGGCCGCGTGGTGGCAGAATTCGTTGGCGCCCAGCCGGAAGCTCGTGTGGCTCTCTTCATCCAGAATCTGGTCCCCAGTGAAGCCGACAAGGAACTCGAGAAGGCCCAGGCGCTGCTGGCCACGCGTCATTGGGCCGACGCCGAGAAGGCGTTTAGCGAGGCGTTTCAGGCAGATGATGCCAACCCCGCTGCGGCACTCGGGCTGGTCAAGGCTCAGTTAATGCAAGGCAAGGGAATCGAGGCGCTGGGCATTATGAATCGTTTTCCGGCGGGCAGCGAGTGGGCGGCTGCCGAGGGCCTCAAGCCCCTCGCCACGCTGCTCGCGGAGGTCGAGCAATCCGATCCTGATACGGATGAGAATTCGCTTTCGGCAAGCTTGCATCAAGCAGCGCGCCTGATCGGGCGCGGCAACATCCCCGCCGCCATGGATGGTCTGTTGGATATCCTGCGCCAGGACAAGCGCCATCGTGAGGGCCTGCCCAAGCAGGTCATGCTGGCGCTGTTCACGCTCCTTGGCGACGACGATCCCCTCACGCGCGAGTATCGCAACGAGCTGGCTTCGGTCCTGTTCTGAACTCCAGCAACCTGGACACTCTGACGCCCCGCTGCCATGTGGGGCGTCTTTTCGTTGTTTGGTTGATCATATGGATAATGTGATCATGCCCTGTTAAAGGATCGGGGGAATCGTGCCAATCGCGCTGGAAGCTGGCCATGTCCTTGTTCCGGGAGAGTCGGCTGTTCGGAGCTGTTCTCGGGCGCCATGTTCCGATAATTCATCTCAGCAAGCTTCGCCACGATGCCCTTTGTGCGTATTCTCCGCGTTATAATGCATGCTTGCTCGACATTCGGATCGAGCGGAGCAGCTCTATGGCACAGAAAGCAGCAACGCAGGGAAGGGAGAAGATCACCCTCAGCCGAACGCTGGGGTTGTTCAGCATCACCATGATAGGCGTCGGAGGCATGATCGGCGCCGGAATCTTCGCCCTCACCGGAATTGCCGCCGGAGAGGCCGGCCCGGCGCTGGTGCTGGCTTTCGGCCTTAACGGCGTTGTAACTACGCTGACCGCCATGGCCTACGCCGAACTTGGCTCAGCCTTCCCCGAAGCCGGTGGCGGATATCTGTGGGTGAAAGAGGCCATTGGCGGAGCACAGGGCTTCCTTGCCGGCTGGATGAACTGGTTTGCACCCGCGGTTGCCGGAAGCTTGTATGCACTCACCTTCGGGCGCTTCGCCGCCGAACTATTCGTGATCAGCGATCTGTTTCCATTGGGACTCAACGTCGAGCAGCTTACCTTAGCGCTAATGACCCTGGTGATCGTGATCTTCACGCTGGTCAACTATCGCGGCGCATCCGAAACGGGCACGATCGGCAACGTCATTACCATGACCAAGATCGTGATCCTGGCATTGCTCGTCGTGTTCGGCATCGCCGCCATGCTCGGTACGGATGGCTGGCAGGAGCGGTTCACGACCGACTTCATGCCCGAAGGTGTGCTGGGTGTAGCCGTTGCGATGGGTCTTACCTTCATTGCCTTCGAGGGTTACGAGATCATCGCCCAATCCGGCGAGGAGGTCGTCAACCCCAAGCGCAATATCCCGCGCGCCATCTTCATCGCCATTGGAATCGCGGTCAGCATCTACATCTTGATCGGCGTGGTTTCCTTCGGCGCGGTCGTTCCTCCCACGGGGATGGCAGTCCATGAGTATCTTGGCGAGGCCAAGGAGGTGGCCATTGTCGAGGTTGCGCGCCAGACCTTTCCATGGGGCATCGGCGCGCTGGTGCTCCTGCTGAGCGGGCTGGCCTCTACGATGTCGGCGCTCAACGCGGCCACATATTCGGCCTCGCGCGTATCCTTCGCCATGGGCCGCGATCATAATCTGCCGGCGATCTTCGCCGAAGTTCATCCACAACGCTACACGCCCTACTGGGCCGTGCTGCTATCGGGATCGCTGATGCTGATCATGGCCTGGCTGCTGCCCATCGAAGACCTGGCGGCTGCCGCCAGCATCATGTTCCTGCTCCTCTTTTTGCAGGTCAACGTAGCCGTGTTGATCCTCCGCCGCAGCCGCCCCGACCTCGATCGAGGCTTCAAGATCCCCTGGTTCCCAGCCATCCCGGTCATCGCCATCCTATGCAATGCGATCCTGGCGCTATACCTCTTCACTTTCAGTCCTGTTGGCTGGTATTTCGCCATCGCGTGGATCGTCATCGGGCTGCTGGCCTACTACATGTACTTCTCCCGGATGGAAGCCATGGAGAAGCCCAAGGAGATCTTGCTCGAGGAAGTTCTGATCAGCCGTGACTACTCGGTGCTGGTGCCGGTTGCCGATCTGCAGCAGGCGCGCATCCTGGGTGAGATTGGCGCCATCCTGGCACAGGACCAGGGTGGGGAGCTGTTGGCGCTAAACGTGGTCGAGGTTCCTCCACAGCTTACGCTGGGCGAGGGGCGTCTGTTTCTCAAGGAAGGGCGCGCCAATCTCGATGAGGTGATAAGGCAGGCCAAGAAGCGAGACGTGCCCGTGCACACGATCATTCGCCTCGGCCGCACCACCCACGAGGCCGTGACCAAGACCGCGCTAGAGAACGCCAGCGATCTGATCGTGCTTGGCTGGCCGGGATACACATCCACCGCGGGCAGGCTATTCGGCTCGGTGATCGATCCCATCATCGACAATCCACCAGCCGACGTGGCTCTCGTGCGCGTGCGCAAGCGCCGTCCGATTCGTTCCGTGCTTGTTCCCATCGCCGGTGGGCCCAATGGGCGGAAGGCGGTCCGTCTTGCGATCGCGATGGCCAAGCAAGGCGAGGAAGGTCCTGCGGTGGTCACGTTGATGCACGTACTGCCGCCAAAGGCGCGCGAGGCCACGCGCGTGCGCGCGCAACGTGCAATGAGCGAGTTGCTTCAAGGGATCGATTACGAGCGCGTCCAGACGACGATCGTTGAATCAAACAGCGTGGTCGATGCGATTGTCGAGTGTGACAAGGAATGCGATCTGATTGTGATGGGCGCTACCGATGAGCCGCTGTTCAAGAACCTGCTCGTGGGCCGCTTGCCGGAGCGCATCGCTCGACGGGCGAAGGTCACGGTGGTGACGGTCAAGCGGCGGAGCGGCGCCCTCAAGTCCTGGGTCCGCCAGACAATCCTCGAACCAACCGTCCCTAAGCCTTTGGAATAGTCTTCACTCCTTGTCTACATCCACCCAGCGGTCTCTCTCAGCTTGCAGTTTGCTTGCAAATCCGCCATGCGCGCAATTCTTGACGTAGAATGTGTGCAATTATCATTTGCCCTGCCCGCGATGGGCAGGGCTGCCGCAGCTGTTATTCGCTAGCAATTATCCTAAGACTCCAAGAATGCCTATCCATCCAGGGGGAACTGGTGCTGCGCCTCATCAATGCGTTCCTGTTCAATATTGGGTTGATGTTTATCATCGCTATTATGCTCTTCGTGAACTTTCCGGAGCAGGTAGGCAGCATTGTCGAGACGTGGGGAGCATCCTTTGGCCCGGTTGGGCTCATTATTCTTTTCCTCATTGCGCTGCCTCGAAGAGGGCAGCTGTAGTAGCGTCCCCAATCCGCGAAGCTTGACCATAGGACTAGGCGTCCTGCAATGCCGATTCTGCAGGGGAGATCTCGAATCCATGGGGGCCAGGCCTTTGTAGACAAAGGAACCAGTATCCTTCATCCGCGCGACGCGAACTGCAATCGGTTCCAGCCACCTCTAACTCAATCGAATACATCAAACCATCCTGGGGAGGACCAAACAGGGCCCGAGTCCTTGCCGCATTGTCCGAACTCTGCATTTGCCATCTGCTGGGCACAATCCCCACGGCTAATCACCTAAGATCCTGACGAACTCCGCTGCCATGGATCCACTTCGCTCGAAGGGCGACAGACAATGAAACCTTCGTTCGGACTGAAGATCGGGGATTGACAAGGAATATAAAGCTGCTATAATATTCTT
>DAOVIK010000222.1 GCA_030673735.1 Anaerolineae bacterium | reverse complement strand
CAACCGAAGTCACGCTTGACGGCAATCCTGTTGACCATCGAGGATTTGAATTGATATGTCCGGAATCAACGGCGACGTACACCCTGTTAGCCTCGAACACAGCCGGGCAGGTCCAAAGAGAACTGACCATATCGGTCTCACAACCGGCTGCTGCATCACGCCCCACCTATGACCTGGCAGCCTCTTGCTGGCGTTCCTATCTCTGCTGGACCGAGGCGGAATGCCGCTTCTTTCAAGTACTGAGGTCCCAAGATTCATCTGGAATATCCAATCCAATCGTTGTAGATCTCTATGTTGGTGTGCCCGGGAACTTGTCGCTGGTGCAAACCGCAAATGCCAGTCCTTTGGAACCCGGTCAGGGGGTGACTCTATATTACGGCGGTCGGGTTCAGTGCTGTCAGATCATCCTTCGGAACAACTATGATCTAGTTCCCGATAATGACAGCTCTTTCGTCTGCAGATGATCCTGTTGGCATCTCCAGCCGCCGCCCCAACCGCTGGTTGCGCTTGTATGATGTCACAATTGCGTTCTCAGAAAAAGCCACTAGAATAGCGCGCGCAAAGGAGGGGATGGGGAGCTGTGTTCGAGGATATGCCATTTACATCCAACAAAGGAGGATGTCATGCCAAGTGAGTGGGAGAAATGGAGCGAAGCTGCGAGGCCAAGACTCGAGGAAAAGGGCTTGCCAATTACTCAAGAGAATGTTGAAGCGATAATACCTGAGATGCGCAAGGAAATCCTGATGGAAATCCATGAGGAATTGCAGAAGTTCGGTCTCAGCTTGCACAGATTCAACAGGGATACCTACGCAGAGGGGTTCGCAGCAAGGGCTGATGTACATGGGCCTAAATCAGTAGTGTTTACGAAACCGGTTGTTATGAGCAATCCCAGCTATCGGATGAAATGGATTGAGGCAATGCCAAGCATCAAGGATCTTATGACGAGCAAAGGTATTGATATTAGCATTCGATGACCTCGTCAAACTGATTGCGCAATGAGCTATCGTAGTATCCCAACATACTCAAGAATCACGATTGCCGGTGCGCATAACACACATCGCCACCATCTTAATGGAGATATTTCGCTGCTTGGCACTGCGTCCATGACGATGAAACATGCGCGAGAATGGCCACTTGAAACGAAATTCCGCGCGGTTGAGACAGTTTATGTTTAGGTGAGAAACTCTGGCCTCTCGATGCTCTCAAGCCACTTGCTTGCGGAGTAAGAGGCCGCGTGTTCGAGGCACGCCGTTGGCGCTGAAGCCGCTTCCGGTTGGAAGCGGCTGTTCTATTGCCCGAACGGATACGCTCTATGGGGGAATTCGAGGGCTACGGACCCCCTGTCTCGAGTATCACGCCATCGCAGATGGTCGGATCACGCCACTCAACGCGGTACACGATCGCCGAAGGCATGTAAATCATAGGTCCCAGTCCTTGCTGCCACTCCTCCAGCGTCGTGGAGAAGGTCGCCTGCGGCACCAGATCGAATCTCTCGTCGCTGTCCAATCCCATGGCATGGCGCATGTCCAGGCCGGTCCCATCGACAGGCCCCTGCAGCGCGATGTGGCACAGGCCCTTTTCGACCACATACCCGGCCACCCCCCCTTCCTCCTGCCAATAGGCCAACACATCGTTGTTCACATGCCCCGCTAGATCGACGAATTGCTGGCGCGCATAGTACCGCTGAATCCCAATATCAATGCCCCCAATTGGTTCCTCTGGCGGCAGCTCCTCGTCGATGTACTGAGCACTTGCCTGGCGGACGGTGGTTATGTTCAGAACATGTGCCCGGTAGAGCACTTGCCAATACATCAGGCTCGTCGCTGTGAGCAGCACCATACACGCGATGCCGACGTACCTCGCCCTCCCTTTTAGCAACTCATGCGCGGCCAAGCCGAGGAACACCCAGTACAACATGATATTGAAGGGCACGTACCGCCCAGCGCCGCCGATTCTGGGCATCAAGATCGCAAAGACCAGGTTATGAGCGGCCAACCATCCTCCAAAGATCAGGAGCAGCCTGCCCTCGGCATGGGCCAGCGAAAATAGCTGCCTCCGCATCCACAGAGCACGCAGCCCAATCACGATCACAACCAAGGTGATGGCCGCTCCCATGAGAACTCCGATCAGGGATACCTCTACCGTGGTGCCGATTTCGGTGATTCTTACATCCAACAGCGGGCCGGCTAGCGCGACCAGACCAGTGGCGTAGAAAGAAAGGAATCCAAACCATTGCAGTGTGTAGAAGATCGGAGGGATCTTGAACGCCCACTCCAAGATGGGAAACTCGGCGGCGATGCGCTCGTTGATCCCGTTCATGTAGAAGTTTCTTGCGACGTAGCTGCTGGTTGTAGGCGAGCCCTCCCTCATCTGCAGATATACAAGCCAGGGCAGGACTATTACGGCGACCGGGATGGCGGTCTTAAGCATGTCTTTGGTGATACGACGGTGGTGGAGAAGATCGACCAGGAGCACCGCGCCGGCAAGAAGCACGCCCTCGATGCGCGTCAGCGCGAACAGGCCCAGAAACACTCCCAGTAACACCCTGCGCTGGACTTGATATGCCTTCAACGCCAGGAGCACCAGGGTCACCCAAAAGATAGTTTCCATCCCGCTTTGGGCCATCCAGACCAAGCTGCCCGAGATCGTCGCCAGCAGCGACACGGCTACCGCAGCGATGCGTTTTGGATTGACGGTGTGCTTCTTGAAAAGCATCCATGAGATGTCATAGATCAGGAAGGCATCCAGCGTCAACAATCCGATGCCCAGCATCCTTGTCCAGAGAATCGGCGTGTCTGTCAACCGATGAATGAGCGCCAGTACAAAGACCCAAAGCACGCTCGTAGATCCAACCCCCTCTCGCATACCCGGGTTGTAGTTCAGTTCTCCGGTCGCGGCCACATTTCTTGCGTAAGAGAGGTGGATGTACGCATCCCCATTTGGGAACATGTCGGCAGTATCCCACTGCATCCAGAGGGAAATCCCGATCGTCACTGCCGCGATCGCAAGGTATGGAAGCAGAGACGCAAGCGAGCCATCACGAAGTCCGCGGGCGATTTTCTGCAAGAATCCGATTTGCGACCGCTGTTCAGTCATCAAGGAAATCCTCGGATGCACGGGCATGTGCTAGAATCTGCCCGTTTGGTACAGGAATGAAAACCCTCACCAGACCACAATGCCTCGCTCTTTCTCCTCTCACCAATCGAACGTGACAATAAATTGCTCCTGTCGTGTGCCGTAGATCTCACCACTGTATGTCCCGTAAACCCGGTTATTCAATCTCACAATGACTTCGTAGTAGGTAGGTTCGATTTCTTCACAATCCCTGTAGTCCACCACGGATACAGAATAGGTTCCCGTCGGAGCGCCTCCGGTTGGCCAGTAGATGTTCTCAACCGGATTGTAGGACTGCGTACCACAACTGCGATTGGCATCCACATCCAGTTGTCCTCCACTGTCCGAGTCTCGATTCGCGTGGTAGATTTCCTCTCCCCAGGGATCAACCACGTACAAATCCAGATCGGCGCCCGTATCCCAGCGCAAGGTCACTTGAACATCTCCGGTTCCCAGCACGACATCCCCACCCCACAATGCAATCAGATCTCTGATGTACGGCCACCCGAGCACCACGGCGGCGATGATACCACCGATCACGACCACACCACCCGCAGCAGCCACGCCCGCGATCACACAACCTGTCGAAAT
>DAOVIK010000399.1 GCA_030673735.1 Anaerolineae bacterium | reverse complement strand
CGCCAAACTTGCGCGCGATCTCGGACACATCCACCTTGTCGGAATACAACGTCACTCTCGTGGTCAGTTTCCCCTCGTGAAGCCTGTCGATGTAGCAATATGCGATCTCGTATCCGCGCTGGCGCGAATACACGCCCAATTCGCCGCTGCCACGGTCGTTGATGACCAGCGTCTTGTGTCCTTCGAATTGCACCTCGAAGCCCGCGCGTGCTACTCTGCGCCAAATACTTTTCAGCCGAGCTTGGTGCAGGACCTTGCCATGCTCGATCAGCTTCCGCACCAGCTCATCATCGCCATCCAGCAACGGCTGCCAAAGGGCGTCATTCGCGGGGCGGGTATCCTCCTGGAACAGGCCTTCACCAAAAGCGGGTGTTTCCTCGTATGCCATTCGCCAGATGTCCCGATCTCCGATGTACTTCACGGCATCGGGGAGCGGCTGGTTTGGATAGAACTCTTGCCACGTGAGCACGCATGCCGCCTCGTCAATGCTTCGCCGTCCGGGCAAATCGTTCAACGCCGCAAGCTCCTCGATGGCGCTCTTGTGATGATCGATCCAGATCAACTCACTCGTGTCTCTTATGCGACGCATGTCCTCCAAGGGCAAGGCGAAGTCAACGATCACAACCTTTGCGGCGGCTTGTAGATCTTCCCATGGAACGCTGCGGAATCCGTAATCCATTGCTCGCAGAAGAACGTCGGTTCCCAGCGCACGACGTACGATGGCCGCCGAACAGCGGCCGTCGGTGTCGTTGTGGTACAGGCAGACTGTTATATCGGGTGGTTTGGTGGTCTCTGTCGTCACGCGTTGCTCCGGCTTCGATGCTGGGATCAAGTTTATCAGATACCGGCTGGGATGGGCTTTTCAGTGGCCGAATTCAAGCCACGATTAAGGGCACCATCATCTCTGCGGGTGAAAGCGCGCCATGGCGTCCGATGGGGCTGGATCGAGGCGGTATGGTTGGGGGAAGATAAGCCAGCGTGTGATCCTCGAGAGGGATGGCGCAGTATTGGCCGAAGCGGGATCTTGATACGGAGCTCATGGGGCCCAGTCCAAAGAGCGATATCTCTTGGGCTTCTTCGATGCTCAGAAGCGCAAAGCGATCGCTGAATCGTTCCCCGAACATGGTCTCGAAAGCATTTCGGTTCTGGTCTTGTACGTGGAAGAGGGGGAGGCGACCCTCGCCAGTGGGCGGAACCTCGAGGACCTCGAGCAATGGATCCCCATTGAAGAACTCGATCTGATTGTCGTGCGGAACGGTTATCTGACCGTGATCGGCGCTGATGATGAGTCTGGCCTTTCCCTCAAGCAGAGCGGCAAGCCCGGATAGCTCTGCATCCAGTGTGAGTGCCATAGCCAGCACTTCCTCGTGCATCGGTCCGACGACGTGGCTTATGGTATCGAGTTGGGGCAGGTACAGAAGCGCAAACGATTTCGACCTGGCCTGAGAGACATGCTCGACCACCGAGTCCATGGCCTGACGCATCGTTTCGTAGCCTCGCCCGGGCGTATCTCCGCGCATGAACTGAGCGAAGACGCCGTCGTAGTACTGCTCGGGCTGGAGCACTAAAGTATCGCCGGGAACACGAGGCATCCAGGATGGTTGCGTGAACACATCCGGCCCCGTGATGCCGCGCTCTTGAAGCGGGATTTCGGTGTAGCGCTCGATGAACGGGAGGATCGTGGTTGTGATTTCGAAATCCGGAAGAAACGTGAACCAGCCCGGGACCGCGTGCTGGTCAGGATAGACAGCGGTACCCAACGCTGCGAGGGCGCTGGCAGTTGTTGAGGGGACGACGGAGAGGAGTTCCCCTTTCAGGCGCGATGTTAGGAAACTGTCTGCCGGCAGCCTCTGAACGATGTTCACGCCCAAGCCGTCCAGAAGCAAAAAGACTATGTGTTCCGGCTGCCCGATCCACTGCGATATCGAATCCGCTGCCGGGCGGGTATCGATGCTTGGAACTTCCAGG
>DAOVIK010000342.1 GCA_030673735.1 Anaerolineae bacterium | reverse complement strand
TGGAGGGAGATATGGTCATCAAGAAAACGTACCTGGTCATGTTTTATATCGCGTTCGGTCTCGCTGCGTCGGGTTGCACACAGTTCCAATTGGGCATCGAAACGCAACCCCCTTGGACCGAAACCGCCGAGCCGGAAAACACGCCGGTCGGCGATGAAGGCATCACGGTGACGGGGCCTGAGGCAACTGAGACTCCTCAGCCGGATCCCGGATTCGCCGCCTACTGGAGCGAAGCGATCGACGATCGCACCGGGATCAGATTCGCCGTCCCTTGTTTTTGGGAAGTTCAGATCCCCACGTTGGATCCTTCTGGATTGGGCGCCTTCTTTGTGCGCAATTACGACGAGGCATTCGTCCTGTCGCAACCGCGGGGGATCGTTTGGGACGCGGGCGGCATCAAGATCGACTTCATCTATATCCAGGGCAGCTTAATCGGGTTGCCGTCCGGCGCAGCCCTGGCCGATGTCGCCGGGACCCTGGGCGATGCATCGACAGAGATGCTGAGCACCGAGGAGGTCATGATCAACGGCCAGGAAGCATTGCGCTTCACAAGCCAAGGCACGTTTGACGAATCTCCGAGGCAGTCCTATCTCTTCAGGTTGGACGGGGATCTGTACTTGCTCTTCGGCGTCAACCCGGGAGAGGAAGTCCAAAGCACGGACGTGCAGGGCATTCTCAATTCGATCGCCATCACCATCGAAGCAAGCGTGCAGATTCCGGATGTGCTTCCGAGCCCGGCTCCTGAAGGCATTTCCGCTCCTTGCCTGAAGGACATGGAAACCCAACCAGATACGGAATCCATCTCCGGCATTCTGCCCTGCGTCGATCCCGCAGCAGGTTCGGCCGAGGAGCTTGCTTGCCAGATGCAGGGGGCGCTGCTGGCGCGAGACATCGAAGCGCTGCGCTCGTTGATGAGGGATCCCTTCGCCATCGGATACTGGCAATCAGAGGGCGTGGAAAGGTCACTGGCTGCAGCCTCCGCGGAACTGGACGCCCACCATCTGCCGGCGGATACCAGCGGGTTGACTTTCACGACCGATCGCAGCCAGTTCCCGCCGCTCTTCGGCATGCCCCCGGAGAACATGTTCGGTCCGGACGTCGACGTGGCGCTGGTCATCTACAGCGAGGGTTGGGCCGAGGATAGTCTTGGCGCAGCGCTACTCTACATCGCAGAGACCGGCGCAGGAAGCTATACCTGGCATGGTATGGTGATCGGCCCGATAGGCTTGGATAGGTAATTGCGACGTATCATCTAATCACAAAGGGCGACTGACAAGTCGCCCTTTGTTGTTCTATCGGATTTGCAGCGGCGCAGATCGATGGACCGAGCGCTATATCTTTTCTTCGTCGAGCATCTTCTCGATGGCCATCTTCAACTCGTTCGGTTTGAATCCGAATGGCCCCTTCCCCGCGGCGTATGCAACACGTCCGTCCACCCCGATCAAGTACAGGCGTGTGGGAAGAGCCGCATAGGCCCGATTGACCGAGTCGTCCATAGTGTCCACAAGCGTGGGTATGCCATACTCGAGCGCGGTCTCGCAGCGCTGCGCCACGCCCCTGCGCTCGTCGAGCGTCTTGGGATCATAGACGTCGGTGGCGGCTCTGGGTTCATAGCGTGACATGATCTTCCCTTGAATTCCACCCCCGAGCCACCAACCATCCACCGGATGCGCCTCGCGAATGTAGATCACGAGGAATTGAATGCGGTCGCCATACTGCGCGTACAGATCACGGAGACTCACGGTCCCCTTGACGAATGGGGGTCAAGTGTAGCTTCCGAAGATCACGGCGACCGGCTTTTTACCTCTGAAATCCGACAGGCGTACGGGATTCTGGCCCTCAGCGTCGGATAGCTCAAAACCCGGCGCCACATCCCCGGCCTTGGGAGCGTTTGGCTCATGTTGGGTCTGCCATGCCCTGTGTTTCCGTATCTCTGTGAAACTGCTTGCCATGCTGCATCCTCTCCGCACGCCTTGCCTGCGCTTGGTAATGATTCATTCAACAGCGATTATACCGAAACCGCTTACCTTGACCATGTGATCCTGTATCTGCGCAGGGGAAAATCAAATCCACCCCATGCAAATAATCACGACGGCTGGATCGGCGGCATAAGATCAGGAAGTGAAATCCCGCGGATAAGCGCTACTCCCCAGCAGTGATGAAGAGAGGCCAGGTTTCTGGTGAGAACTCCAACCGTTCCGGAGGATCGTCGGCGATGCCCACCAGACCGAGGCAGTCATCGTCGATAGTGTCTGGCCAGCGCAGGGCCTCTGTCACGCTGCGGCCTGTCTGGTAGACCACGGCCATCGTCAACCCACCTTCCGGCATCGCAATCTGGTACTCCATCTCGTTCGAAACGCCCATGTAGCCGATACTGGCAAGCCAGCCTTCCTCTTCGAGATGCTCATCCTGACGTGGCCCTGGGCTGGTTTCGCGGCAGCACCAGGAGAATTGCCGGATCCGCTGCCAGCCTGCGTCATCCTTCTCGTAGACGGCCATTCCCAAGGCAGCAGATGCATGCAGGATC
>DAOVIK010000212.1 GCA_030673735.1 Anaerolineae bacterium | reverse complement strand
GAGATTTCTGGCACGGTTCTCGGGAGAGAAGCCGGCTTTCGCGGCCTTCGCGATGACCGAGCCGCACGCCGGATCCGATACGGCCAAGATTCGCACCTCTGCTGTGCGAGATGGCGACGAATGGGTGCTCAATGGCGAGAAGATCTTCGTCACCTCTGGGAAAAGGTCCTTGGTGGACACGCCGGGTTTCGTAGTGGTGTTTGCGACGATCGATCCCTCCGCCGGCAGAGCAGGAATGCGCCCCTTTGTTGTCGAAGCGGACACACCGGGCTGCACGGTTACCAAGCTGGAGGAGAAACTGGGGATTCGTGCCAGCGACACAGTCTCGGTGGTGCTACAAGATTGCCGCGTACCGTTCGATAACCTCTTGGGCAGCCCTGAGGTGAAAGTCAAGACAACCAAGGGCTTCAAGGGAGCGATGGCCACGTTCGATGCCACGCGCCCCTTGGTTGCCGCTTCCGCGCTGGGCATAGCGCGCGCCACGTTGGAATTGCTCAAGGAGAAGTTCGAAGAGCAAGGTGTGGTCATCCGCTATGGACTGCCACGCAGCCGGATGAGCAACATCGAGCGTGAGATTGTCGACATGGATGCCATGCTGCGCTCTGCGTGGCTGCTGACGCTCAAGGCCGTATGGCTCATTGATGAGCGCAAATCCAACACCTTGGAATCATCCATGTCCAAGGTGCGCGCTGGAGACGCGGTCACCAAGATCACCCAGCGAGCGCTTCAGCTCCTGGGGCCGCTGGGCTTTTCCCGGGAGCTACTGGTTGAGAAGTGGTTCCGGGATGCCAAGATCAACGACATCTTCGAGGGAACCGGGCAGATCAATCGCATGATCGTGGCGCGTCGTATCTTGGGCTATACTCGACGAGAACTGAGCTAGACGCGCCGGTTCCGCAAACCGTTAAGCAGGATTGCTGGAACCGTGCGCTTCCAGCCTGACCACCCGGAGCCCTACGTAGGCTCGTGGGGAGGAGTGATCCAGATGGGATATCGAATCAGGAAAGCAGCCGTCATCGGTTCGGGAACGATGGGTGGCGGCATAGCCGCACTCTTGGCAGGCATCGGAATTCCGACGCTCCTGCTCGACATCGTTCCCTCAGAGTTGACAGCAGGCGAGAAGGAGGCCGGGCTGTCTCTCGACGATAAGGCGGTTCGCAACCGCATCGTGGAGAGTGGTTGGAAGGCGGTGACCAAGGCTCGCCCCCCCGCAGTTCTCAGCGAGGAATCGACGCGGCTCATAAGCTTGGGCAACCTGGATGACGATTTCGACAAGCTCGCCGAGGTGGATTGGATCGTCGAGGTCATCATCGAGAATATGGAGATCAAGCAGAGGTTGTTCGAGCGCATTGAGAAGGTGCGCGGCGAGGAATGCATTGTGTCCACCAACACCTCAGGCTTGCCGCTCAAGGCGCTGGCGGAGGGACGGAGCGAGGGCTTTCAGAAGCACTTCATCGGCACGCATTTCTTCAATCCACCGCGCTGGCTCAAGCTTCTCGAGATCATCCCCCATGAGAAGACCGATCCCGAGGTGATGGATTTCATCATCCGCGTCTGCGAAGAGACACTCGGAAAAGGCGTGGTGATTTGCAAGGACACGCCCAACTTCATCGGCAATCGCGTCTTCTCGATTTCCTCGGCTTTTACCGTCGCTCATGCCCTGGATAACGGCTACGCAATCGAAGAGATCGATGCCATCACAGGTGAACTCATCGGCAGGCCTAAGACGGCTACCTATCGCCTCAGGGACCTGATCGGCAACGACGTGGCGGCGCATGTGGGTGGCAACCTATACAAGCTGATCCCGAATGATGAAACGCGGGACATCATGATGCATGAAGGCTCCGTGAAGCTTCTTGAGGGCATGGTTGAGCGCAAATGGTTCGGGAACAAGACCAATGTCGGCTTCTACAAGCGAGTGACCACCGATGAAGGGAAGCGCGAGTTCTGGGTGGTTAACGCCGAAACCATGGAGCACGAACCCCCGAAGAAGCCGCGCTTCGAGATTTTCAGCAAGGGCAAGGAAATCAAGGATCTGGGGGAGCGCTACCGATGGATAGTTACCCAGGTGGATGATAAAGAGGCATCGGAGGAGACACGCCGCCTGGCAAGCTACCTGTGGGCCACCACCGCCTTTACCCTTGGCTATGTCTCGCGGCGCTTGCCTGAGATCGCCGACCGCTTGGTGGACATCGACCAGGCCGTCAAATGGGGATTCGTGCACGAGATCGGACCCTTCGAGATCTGGGATGCGTTGGGCGTAGCCAAGACTGCCAAGCGCATGAAGAAAGAGGGGATTGAGATCGCGCCCTGGGTCGATGAGATGCTCGAAGCCGGGATCAAATCGTTCTACAAGTATAGGAAGGGCCAGGTAATAGCCTACTACGATCCAGCGTCAAAAGAATACAAGGCCTTGGCGCGCGACGAGCGCATTCTGCCCATCAAAATGCTGAAAGCCCGGAAGGACGCCGTGATCGACAGGAACACGTCCGCCAGCTTGGTCGACATGGGCGACAAAATCGGCCTGGTCGAGTTCCACAGCAAAGCCAACGCCCTGGATCAAGACATCTTCGAAATGATGGTGCAGGCGCTAGATGCCGCTGAAGATGGCCGCTTTGATGCCTTGGTCATCGGCAATGAGGGCAAGCACTTCTCTGCAGGAGCGAATATATTCGTCATGTGGATGAATGCCCAGCAGGGCGATTTCGATGCAATCGACGCAATGACTTCTGCCATGCAGGCCGTGCTTCAACGCATACGCTACTTCCCAAAGCCGGTTGTGACCGCGCCGCACGGCATGGTCCTTGGCGGCGGGGCAGAAGTGTGCATGGCCAGCAGCAGGCGCGTGGCCGCCGCAGAGACGTTCATCGGCCTGGTGGAAGCTGGTACGGTGGGCTTGCTCCCTGCCGGCACGGGCACGAAGGAGATGCTCCGTCGCGTGGTCAACCCAGTGATGCGTATTCCTAATGCCGATCCGGTATCGGTCGTTGGTAAGGTATTCGAGCAGATCGCCACTGCCAAAGTATCCACTGGAGCTTTCGAAGCTTTCGAGTTGGGTATCTTCGAGCCGGGCGATCGAGTGGTCATGAACAAGGAATTCCTTTTGGCGGAAGCCAAGAAGGTAGCCCTTGCGATGGTTGCAGAGGGGTACCAACCTCCAGCGCCGGAGAGGATCTACGCTGCAGGGCGCGATCTGCTGGGCGCCATGAAAGCCCAAGTTTGGGGCTTGCGCGAGGCCGGCTGGGCCACAGAGCATGACGCCGTGGTTGCCAACAAGATTGCATGGGTCTTGGCAGGCGGCGATCTGACCGAGCCTACCTGGGTTCCGGAGCAATACATTCTGGATCTTGAGCGGCAGGTATTCGTGGAGCTCAGCCGCGAGCCAAAGAGCATCGAGCGCATGGGCTATCTGTTGGAGCACAACAGGCCCCTGCGCAACTAGATAATCAGAGCTGCGAACGACGAGTGCGCAGCGATTGTAGGAGAGCGATCTATGACCGAGGCAGTAATCGTAGCAGGCGCACGAACGGCCGTGGGGCGCGCCAAGCGCGGCACGCTGAAATCCTATCGCGCCGAGAACATGGCCAGCGAAGCCGTGAAGGCGGCGTGGGACCGAGCGGGAGATCTAGATAAGGCACTGGTCGACGATATCGTCATAGGCTGTGCCTTTCCGGAGGGCAGCCAGGGTTTGAACATGGCTCGGCCGGTTTCTCTGTACGCCGGCTTCCCCAATACCGTGTCGGCAATGACCGTCAACCGCTTCTGCTCTTCGGGCCTTCAATCGATTGCCCAATCGTGCGAGCGCATCATCGCCGGCGGCGCGGACGTCATCATCGCCGGCGGAGTGGAAAGCATGAGCATGGTGCCGATGACCGGCTTTCGCATCAG
>DAOVIK010000208.1 GCA_030673735.1 Anaerolineae bacterium | reverse complement strand
CGAAGGAATGATCTCGTTTCATATGATCCTGTCATCGGTGCAAGTATAGACCGGTTTGAACGTATCTGCCAACGCGCTCCAATCGTCGTACTGCAGGTGGCAGGTGGTTGTATGTTGGTTTGAGCAGCATACTTCCATTTAGTCTGACTTCGTTCCGGTCATTCGATTCGTGAACCGCGGAAGGCCCGCTAGACTCCGGCCGTGCGCGGCTATGGAGTGCACCATTCTGGGGGAGGGCCACTGTATGTAGGTGTGATCACCTGGTCGGTCTGAACGAATGATGCGCCGTCCCAAGTGTGCCGCGTCGTCTGCCGGTTGCAAGGACAGCAGTTGGCCTCACCATAGAGGTACAAGGATTCATCGAACACAATGCTGTCGCCATCCTTGGACCAATCTCCATGCACGCCCTGGTGGTAATACACTTGCGAGACCGCGGCTCCGGTCCACTCGTAAACCGTGAGATCCAACACCACCCCCGATCCCGAGTAGCGTATCGGTATGACAATCAACTGCCGGCATGCGCCGAAAGGATACAGCCCGGCCTCGGCTTCGATCTGCTGCATCATCGGATCCCCGCCGGACACGCTCCACACGTCGATCCAAGCGCTTCCGTTCCAGTCGGAAAGTGTAGCGGTCTTCCCAACCGGCCCGCCATCAACGATGGTCAGCTTCTGGTAGGTGTCGTCGCAGTTCAAGCTCACACCCCCGGGAGGCGGCGTGGGCGTGTATGTGGCTGGGGGTATGGGAGTGTCCGGTGGAAGCGTCTCGTCGGCCATTGCCGTAGCGGTAAGCGAGTTGGAGATCTCCGTGAGCGCCGCCGCTACGCTGGTCGCCACTTCGTCGGCTCCCTCCGGCAAATCAGGGAGGGTGCAGGCCAGCGAGGCTATGATCAATGTCACCAATGCGATAGAAAACCTGATTGCGTGGACTTGTGATCGCATATCCACCACCTCAAGAACGGAATGTCACCACAGAATGAAACGAGTGTACCTTGGAAATCCCCCCTCAGTCCGAGGGAAAATGGTAGGGGGAAGCCCCCCTCAATCCCTATGATCCGTTGTGAAGCTACAGCCAGGTGGGTTCCTGGTAGGTACCAAAGACCTCACGCATCACATCGATGATTTCACCCAAGGTGGCGTACCTGCGAACCGCGTCCAGAATGTAGGGCATCGTGTTTTCGGTTCCTTGGCACGCGATGCGCAGTTTGTCCAAGGCCTGCCCCATGGCGCCATTGTCGCGCTTGCGGCGGATTTCCTCCAACCTGGCAGCTTGGCGCTCAATCCCCTCGGGATCCATCTTCAGCAGCGGAATCTCTAGTGGCTCGTCGGCGGCGTAGGCGTTGACGCCCACGATTTGCCGCTCGTCATCATCGATCTCGCGTTGATAGCGGTAGGCGGCTTCGTGGATCTCCCTCTGGAAGAAGCCGGCATCGATGGCAGGCAACACGCCGCCTAGTTCCTCAATGCGCTTGAAGTAGTCGCGTGCTTGTGCTTCGATGCTGTTGGTGAGGGATTCCACGAAATACGATCCGCCCAGGGGATCAATGGTGTTGGCGACTCCGGATTCCTCGGCGATGATCTGCTGGCTGCGCAGGGCGATGGTTGCGGCATGCGCCGAGGGCAGGGCCAGCGCCTCGTCCATGCTGTTTGTGTGCAGGGATTGGGTGCCTCCGAGAACCGCAGCCAACGCTTGGATGGCGACGCGCACGATATTGATCTCGGGCTGCTGCGCGGTCAGAGATACGCCTGCGGTCTGTGTATGAAAGCGCATCAGCCAAGCGCGCGGATCTTTGGCTTTGAAGGTATCCCTCATCTCGCGGGCCCAGATGCGCCGCGCGGCCCGGTACTTGGCGATCTCTTCGAAGAAATCGTTGTGCGCATTGAAGAAGAATGAAAGCCTCGGCGCAAAGGCGTCCACGTCCAATCCACGGTCCATGCCCCAGCGCACATATTCCATGCCATCAGCGAGCGTAAATGCCAGCTCCTGCGCCGCGGTGGAACCGGCTTCGCGGATGTGATAGCCGGATATCGAAATCGTGTTCCATTGGGGAACTTGGTTGGTGCCGTATTCGATGGTGTCTGTCACCAGGCGCATTGAAGGCTTGGGTGGGAAGATGAACTCCTTCTGCGCGATGTATTCCTTCAGGATGTCGTTTTGGATCGTGCCCCGCAGCTTGTCCGCCTTCACGCCTTGCTTCTCAGCGGCAGCGATGTACATCGCCCATATCACTGCCGCCGGCGAATTGATGGTCATGCTTGTGGAGACCTTATCCAGAGGGATGTCTGCAAGCAGGAGCTCCATGTCCTCGAGCGAAGCCACGCCGACGCCGCATTTTCCGAACTCGCCTACCGCTTCCGGGGAATCGCTGTCGTATCCCATCAGGGTGGGCAGGTCGAAGGCAACCGAGAGCCCGGTCTGGCCCTGCTCGAGCAGGTACTTGAACCGGCGATTGGTCTCCTCCGCCGAGCCGAAGCCGGCAAACATGCGCATGGTCCATAAGCGCCCGCGATACATCGAGGGATGCACGCCGCGCGTGAATGGATACTCACCCGGCATGCCCAAGTCACGCGCATAATCGAATCCTTGCAGGTCCTGTGGGGTGTATAGACGATTGACAGATTCGGACGATGTGCTGATGAAGCGCGCCTTGCGCTCCGGCCGCGCTGAGAGTGATTTCTGAAGCGTGTCCTTTTCCCACGCTTCGGCTGCACGACGGATTTCCTCGAGCATTTCTGGATCGTACACTACAGCCTCCAAAGCGTCCTTTTGGTTTGGCAGGGCATTATAGCATGGGCGGTGCGAAGCACTTCGGTTGTCGTTCACCTGAGCATGATAGTCCGAAGCTGTACAGTTGTTGAGATAGAATTTGCCACTCGATCCTCAATCCAGCATATTACCTGACCGCGCGTTTTAATTTGGATTACAAACGCGCAGGTGGGGGATCGAGGAGATCGCCGGTTTGCCGTGCATTCATTGGTGAGTACTTTCAGCCATGTTCCGTGTAACACTTGAGACGATTCTTCGTATCCATGGGCGACAAAATGACATCGAACCAACATACATCTATCGACGATGAATTGATCGCACGATCCGTCAAGGGCGACACAGAAGCTTTTGGAGACCTTTATGAACGGCACTTGGTCTCGATCTACCGCTACATATACGCCAGAGTAGGGGAAGTGAGGGAAGCGGAGGACCTGACGGAAACCGTCTTTGTAAAAGCCTGGCAGGCACTGCCGAAGTTCAAGCGTGAAAAGGCGTCGTTCAGGACATGGCTCTTCCGTGTTACGCATAACTTGATGGTGGATTACTACCGCACACATAAAGAGGAGCTTGAACTGCCGGAGGAAGGCACACTGCAATCTCCTTCCCCACAGCCTGAAGAGGAAGTGATCGCGATGGAGGAGAGCATCCATCTGAACATGGCCATCTGGAAACTGAACCCTCTGCATCAGGAGGTTTTGACGTTGCGGTTCATAAACGAAATGAGTCACAAAGAGACGGCGGAGGTGATGGGCAAGAGCGCGGGAGCGGTGCGGGTGCTGCAGCATCGTGCCTTGAAGGCGTTGCAGGAACAGCTTGAGAAAAGCGGAGGATGGGTGTAATGGAGAAGCTGCATGAGGCGTTGGCGTGGAGCTTGGAGGAAGTGGAGCAGGGTCGCATGTCGATCGAGGAGTGCTTGGCCCGCTATCCGGAAATACGACCAGAACTTCAGAAGCTGATCTTGACCGCACAGACTCTGCGCCAAGCTCCCAAAGTAAGCCCTTCAGTGGGCTTCAAGCTGAATGCGAGGCGGAGATTGATCAAGAGGCTTGGCATTGCTGCGGAACCGCGCGTAACGTTTGGCGAGCGGATTCGTAGAACTGTGCAAGGTCGATACAGACCAAAACCAGTTCGAAGGAGGTTCGCGATGTCATGGCTCTTGATCTCAACGATTGTAATGTCCGTGCTTGCTGGTGGAGGCGTTGGAGTGGCCTTCGCAGCAGACGGGGCCGTTCCGGGAGACGCGCTGTATGGCGTGGATACGGGCGTCGAAGCACTGCGCCTCTTCTTTGCCTT
>DAOVIK010000293.1 GCA_030673735.1 Anaerolineae bacterium | reverse complement strand
GATGTACGCAGCGCTTGATGGGATCGAGCTCAAACGATGCTAGAGCGAGTTAGAGCACGTTAGATTCGTGGATGTCTATTCTCGTCGCTTATGTCTCTGTGGATCATACCCAATAAAACTTCCGAGCATTGCGGCGCGTGTGATGTCGGCGCTGTCAATATCATCCCCGTCCCACTGTCTTCGATGCCGCGCGCGCAGCCAGTTAAGGTGTGCTTCGTTTGCCTCGGTGAGCTCCTCGAGCAACGTCTTTCCATTCTCCTCAGCCAGATGATCCCGCAAGAGCTGCAGTCTCTCAACCAGCGCGTCCAGCTTTGCGATCACGAAGTCGCGGCCGATGTTCAGATTGTCGGACAGAGTCTCCGGAGAAACCTGGCTGCATAGCGCCGTGGCATTGGCAAATCCCCGACCAGCCAGACGTTGCACGTTGCGCCATCCCGGATCCTTACTGGCGACCTGAAACAGAGCCGTACCCGCAAGCGCCGGGATCCATTCGGCAGCTGCTTGAGCAGCGTCCGATTCCCCCGCTTCGATGAAGAATGGCTTTGCGTCCATGATCTGAGCTAAGTTGAGCGCCGCATTCAATGCCTCCTCAGGAGCACTGGGAGGAAGTATCACCCCCAGTAAACCGCCTCGGAACATATCAGCGCTTGGCTCAACCTCTTGTGAAACCGGAGTCATCAGCGTTTCAAAGCTCACCGATGGAACGATGCCGACGTAGCTACAATTCTCGGGCAGCACTTCATCGACCCACGATGCGGTGGCACTCTTGAAAGGAGAGGTGTCGACCACCACTGATCCGGAACTCATGTTGGGCGCAAGCAACTCCATGTAATCGCGCATCTGATCGCCGAGAAAACCCATGATCACGATGGCAGCGTTCTCCACCTCGTGCTCCGGTCGCACCACGCGATCAATCGCGCCGGTCTTCTTGGCTGTGCGCGCGGTCCCTTTATCCGGGTCAAATCCGAGGCGCGTAACCTCAAACTCCGCTTCGCCCAATGCAAGGCCAATGGAGGTGTTGACATCGTCCAATCCAACGAAGAGAATTGTTGCGCTCATGGTCACTCCTTCACTCCTGCCGAACCCGGCTAAGCGACCGGCAGCAGATGTGGTGCTTGCCACACAGAATCGATCAGCCTGCCGAATCCCTGTTTAACATACTGCTGGGAGTTGATCTTCGTTCGTGCTCATTGCCGTCTCGCCAGATGCATCTGGCATAGGTTTGGGAAAGTTTCGCCGATACCACAGGTGCCGGCCTGGACCCGATGTGATACGGAGCATCCGGCATGGAGCTGCCGGGATTGGTTCGACATCGAGCCAAGATCGCCAGACCGCCCGTGACATCCGACGTGTGCCCAAGTGTTGTCGTCAAGATCATTTTGCGGTGTTGATCCGAGAAAACGCGCAATGCGCCAAGAAACGTATCCCTTGTCAAATCAGGATCCCAAACAACCATAGGGCAGGAGTCAAAATCAGGTACTGGAATAAGTTAATGCCGATATAAGGTCCCATAAAGAACAGCGCCATGAGCAATATGGTCCCGTAGGGTCGCAAGCGGAGTAGGATCTCCTTCCCGCGATATGGGAGGAAGTATTCGAGCGCTTTTTCGCCATCGAGAGGGAACAGCGGGATGAGGTTGAAGAGCATCAGCAGGAGGTTAATGAGAATAAACTCGTAGAGGAATCCGGCAACCGAGGGCAGGATGCGGGAAGTTGTGCCAGAGTATTGGATCAATCCCATGCGGATAGGGATCGAGGCGGTTATCGCCAGAAGTAGATTCGAGAGCGGCCCGGCCACCGATACAAGCATCGCTCCGGCGGGAGTGCGGCGCCGTACGGCGTACGGATCGATGGGAACTGGCTTGGCCCAACCAAAGCCCGCAACCACCAACATGATTGATCCCATAAGATCCAGATGAGCGAGAGGGTTCAGCGTTAGCCGTCCATGACGGCGAGGAGTATCGTCGCCCAGTTCGTTCGCCGCCCAGGCATGCGCGAACTCATGCACGGAAAGCGCGATAACCAACGTGGCAATACGTGAAATTAGCGTAGGCAATGATAAATCAAACATGGTGAAGCGATTATACCAAAGCGGAATGATATAATCCCCAGCCGCAGAGGGGCAAATGATGTTGACAGATCTGCAGATGGATGACATCGTGCGGCTGCGAAAGCCGCATCCATGCGGAAACTCGGATTGGGTCGTCGTACGCCTGGGCGCTGACATCGGGCTGAAGTGTCTGCAATGTGGACGTCGCATTCTGATGCCTAGGAGAGAACTCGCCAGGCGGCTGAAGACCTATGTGAAGAGGGCAAGTGAACCGCCTGAGGAGGCGAAGTAGTCGTAGGACTTTCAATGTTGCCCCCATGCTTTGGCTCCCTGATCAATGAGGTCGTGCGATGCACAAGCTAATGCTCATATTTCGCCGTTTGGGGGACACTATCAGGCTGGAAGAGCGCTGGAGTCAGGAATTCGTCCCCCTGGCTGATAAGATGCCCGGCCTGCGGCGTATTGCCGTAAGCCGTATCGTTGAACGCCCGGATGGCTTGATAGACACGCAGTTGGTACACGAGCTCTTCTTTGACAACCTTGAATCCTTGCGAAATGCGATGGTTTCAGAGGAAGGGCAGGCTGCAGGCCGCGCATTGATGTCGTTCGCCTCCGGACGCGTCAATATGTATCTCTCAGAGCATCGGGAAGATGACTGGCCGCTGAAGTATCATACCGAAGGCAAGCAAGCCGTATCCTAGCTACCAGAGATTGGACCCTGTCGGGAATAATCAAGGAGCTGCAATGCGAGGCCTCATATGAAGCGATTTGCGAAGACGATCCCGGGAATTTCCACTACTGCCGACAGCCCAGTCTGATGGCCTTGCTGGGCATTCCTGATCTCGAAGCGTTCATTGCCAACCGAAACATTCCGGCGGAGGTTATATCGCTTC
>DAOVIK010000149.1 GCA_030673735.1 Anaerolineae bacterium | reverse complement strand
GGTCAAGCGCTATCGTATTCGCGCCCTGACGTCTGGAGGGCACTCATGGATCCATGCTGGACGCGCATCCGCAGTCCACACGCTTATGCAAATCGGAGCCGAGCTTCTTTCTCTTCCACTACCCGAGGAACCGCGGACCACACTTAACATCGGATCCATGCATGGCGGCACAACCGTCAACACGATTGCCGCTACTGGACACATCGACATCGACCTTCGATCGGATGCTCCGAAGGGACTTGCGTCGCTCGCTCGACAAGTGGAACGAATTGCCCAGAGTCACCGCAAACCAAATCTCAAGATCGAAGTTGAAGAGATCGGCGAACGTCCCGGGGGCTCAATCGACGCCGATCACCCCTTGGTAAGAGCTGCCTATCAAGCCTTGGAACAAGCTGGGGAGGAGAACATCCATCTGCAGGCTGGCTCCACCGATGCGAGCGTGCCGCTCAGCAGAGATATCCCTGCGGTGTGCGTTGGACTGACTCGCGGCAGCGGCGCGCATAGCATCGAGGAGCGCATCGAGATCGATCCAATGCCCCGAGGCTATGCAGCCTTGCTGGATTTGATCCACGCCTGCTTCTACCTCAACGCGCAACAAGACTCCTCGGGCGATACCGGCGAACGCTAACCACCGCAATCTATGCCTTCAGGCCTCAGGAAATCCGAAGGGGTGGTCCAAAAAGAAGGTCTGGCTGGCCCGTACAAAGGACCGTTGTCTTGCAGAGGAGTCGCAAGGATCGGCATGCGGATGCCCAAGATTGGTCCGTGTTTCCGTAGGGGCGACCGGTCGGTCATCCCGCAGGTTATTAGCGGGACGGTCGCCTGTCCGACATTCATGGAAATGAGAGTTCTCTTTCTTCCCGTTTCATCCGCCACTCGTATGTGAAGTAGCAGGGCTTATTATTACTACCCCCCCTATTGTCCCCCCACGCAAAATCCCGATGCCGAAAGGCTAACGCATCGCGAAAGCATACCAGGATCACTTGCATGGGAATATGGAGTCTTTGATGCCGAGGGAGAGAGATTTCGAAGTGCGGTCACCTTTGGAAGGAAATGTAGCTTACTTGGATGAAGTACCCGTAGAGTAATTTGCAGGGGCTGCCCTTTTGGGACAGCCCCTTTGACTGCAATTAATGATGATTCACGGGGTAGGAGCCGGAGTAGGTTCTTCCTCTTGCTCGGCTGTGCTCAGGACCATGAATTGCGCTGAGATCTTCCACTCCTGTCCAAGGAACATGTGGATGAAATACTCTCCCTCAGGCCATTGGTCCAGCTCACACTCGGTATAACCCCATCCCCCAATTTCGCCATCCCAAGGCTTGGTATCCACGCACGCTATCTCATCTTCCCACAACCAAACCGCGGTCCAACGCACACCGGGCTCAAGATAATCGTAGCTGAAAAGCCCGTACAAGATGCCCTCAACCGTCTCAAACACCTCGTCATCCGGGAATGCCGGATAACTTACCTCGGTCGCCACAGTGATGGGGCCGAATACAGCTTGGGCATCCGGTGTCACGCTTTCATCGAAAAGGGCGATGATGGCCTGGGGCATCGCGGGAGTTCCTCGCTCAGTCGGCGTGGGTGTGATGGTGGCAGTTGCTGTTTCAAGGGAAGATCTTGTTGGCGTGGAGGTGTGCGCGGCGGCTGCTGAATGATCTGCCAAATCATCCGATTGGGATCCAGATGTTATCGGCACAAACTCTTCGACGGCTCCGATGCCAAATATCTGCAAGCCAACTGCAATTACTCCCAACAAGATACCCAAGAATGTGAAACGCCGCCCCCGATTGAGACGTTCGCGCTTGAGGCGGAAGAACGGGATCTGATTGGCGGACCTCGTTTCGCGCCAGCCTATGAATACCAAAACAGCCAGCCCCCCAAGAAGCGCGTAGATCACGATCTGAACGACAAGCACAATCCCTTGTCGATCCATCGCCTTACCCTCCTTTGTCGCTCCCCGTACTATAGCACTGATTCGTGGAGGTGCAGTGTGTTCATCCGAACGCCGCTCGCAACCATACGTCTGTTGCTCGCAACTACTCGGCTGTTGCGTGAAGGTTCAATCCCAGCTGATCTCCAGTTTGGCTGCTCCCTCAAACGATGCATCAAATTCATACACGCCCTGTCCGGCTTCTCGCCAGTCCTGCTCGTTGCCATTCAACATGACCTTGAGCGGCGGTGCCGGCAGCGCGACCCAAATCCTCCCCTCGGCCTGCCTCTTCAAATCAAGCTGTGCCCTCACTGATTTTGCTTCAGCACGCCAGCGACGAACGGCCATACCCTGTGATACGTGCAACGTATCGCCAATCCATGCAGGAGCCTCTTGTACCGGGCGGAGCGCCAGAAATCGGACGCCATGAGCAGGAATCTGCATCGGTGAGTCGATTCCGGCTTCAATTCGTTGGTAGCTGGCGTTCCAGAAATCGACGGCGTGGCAGGCCCCCATCCTTGGCAAAGGAAGCTCATCGAGGATCGAATCCATTATAAGCGGCCGGTCAAGCCAGTTCAGAAACGCCACCAAGAAGCGTGCGCCTGTTTCATCTGAGATCGGCAAGAGCAGTCGTGAAGGATAGGCCGCATCAAACCAATCGATCGCTCTTGCATGCTGCGGGAGCGGAGGCAATAGTTTCGCCAGCCATTCTATGCGCTGCCTATCGAGAGACGGAAGATCATCGGAGATGATCATCGATCCTGCCGAGAGCGAGATCACTGTTGCCAAGCTCTGCACCTCGGCTTCGCTAAGTCGCGTGTCAGTGCTGCGTATCAATAGACAATCTGGATCGTTCACCCACCATCGGCGATGCATAGGAGCCCGCGTGATGATGTTGCGGATGGCATTGCGCACTGAGGGGAAATCAGGCTCAGCTTTGAATGGAAACTCGATGCCTTTGTATGCTGGAAGCCAATTGGGCGCGACATCCGGACCAATGCGCATGGCATCGAAGATCCCTATCCCTGACCCAAGTGGACACCCGCAGCCCAACATGGTTACATCTGGACCCGCAGCTTCGCGCATCTCTGATAGCGATCTGTAGAGTGCTTGGGCACGCGTCACCTTGGGATCGTGGCGAACGCCCCTCAAGGCTCCAGCATATAGGAAGTCGAGCTTCAGATACTCAAATCCCCAATCGTTTACGGCAGTTTGGATGATCCGCCGCACGTGATCGAGAACCTGAGGGTGGGTCACGTCCAGCGCGCGCGTGAAGGAATCCCATATGAAGCCAGCATGGACCGGCCGTCCAGCTTTGCTTCGCAGCAGCCAATCTGGGTGCCCCTTGATGATCTTGGCATCGGGTCTCACGATCAGTGGCGCGAGCCAAATGCCGGGTTGGAAGCCTGCCTCCTTGGCCTGGTTGGCAATGGCTGCCACTCCGTCGGGGAAGGTCTCTTTGAAACTGAGCCAATCTCCAACCTGCTCCTGGAATCCATCGTCCAACTGAATGAGATTCAAGGGAGCATGGCTCCGGTGCTTAGTGACCCAATCTAGATTCTCACGGACATCTTCCTGAGTTACAGAGTCGAAGAATTGGTACCACGAGCACCACCCCACTGGAATCGCGCCTTCGCTTCGAGCCTGGTTCTCCACGGCGACGGCATCCAGATACGGACCCAGCGGATCCTGCTCATCCATATCGAAGGGCTGCAGACAAGCCCAATCGGTCGTGAAAGAATCTCCTTTATCGAGGCGTATTCCGTCTGCATTGGCCCACATGTGCAAGCGCGGTTCCAGCGCATCAAGATCAGCTTCCAGGCTGCCGAAAGCCTGCTGCTGGGAGAGGAAGCCGGCCACGAAGCCTCGCCTCCACCTGCGATCCCCCAGCGCGGCAAACAAATCGGAAGCGAAATGACCGCGCGCACGAGGGCGTGGGGTGCCTGGATTGACGCGCATAGGTCTGGTCAGTGGACCGAGGCGAGTGCGCGGAAAGCGATCCTCCGGGCCCAGAGTCCCGGTGTATCCCCAGCTCTGCCAGCCGTTGGCAAAGAACGCGAGATCGCCCGGGGAGCTGTGCAGCCTAATCGCACCAAAGGGTTCCTCTCGGTCCGCCGGCCCCATTGGAAGCATCCATCCGGAGAAGGGCTTGACCTTCCCTTTTCTCCCCCTGCCCACACGCATCATCTCGACATGCTCAAGATAAACCGGCTCCGGAGAGACATTTCCGATATGCAAACGCCAGAGGCAAAGCGGCGCGCTCAGCAGCAAGGCGCAATCCAACTTGAAATCCAAGCCACTCCTTGGAACAGACCATCTGACGGAAGCCTGAACGCTCTCGCCCAGCGACGAATTCACTCGCTCGGCGTGCATGACCGTCGCATCCTTCATTTGCCCGCGCCAAGACATGGTCCTGGTCTTCCTGATCCACTTTGCACCCATCATGGCGCCTTCAATCCCCATACCTGGCTGATTGAGCGCATGCAGATCCCAGCTTCCTTGCGGAAGCCTCAGATGGAATGCCAATCGATCCGAAGAAAGGTCGAGGCTCATTGCCTGGTTCCCATAAGTACACTATTTATTGCATTCAACCCAGAACAGCGCTAGCTCCGCCATGTACCACCTATCGGAGATTATACGCCGAGCCGGTCGGAGGCACGAAAGGGCGATTGCGTCTCATAGAGAGTGGCGTCGCCTGAGGTATACTGGTTCCGGCCACTCGGCCGGCAGAAGCCATCGATCAGGAGAATGGAGTATGAATGCAAGCGTGATTTGGCAGCAAGGACTGACATTCACCGGCACCGCCGATACGGGCTTTAAAGTACCGTTAGGCGCCGCATCCGCTGTCGGCGGGGATGATGATGGCTTCAAGCCGCTGGAGCTTCTGGCCGTCGGCCTGGCAGGATGCACGGCGATGGACGTGATCTCCATCCTGCAGAAGAAACGCCAAAACGTGACCGGGTTTGAAGTACGCGTGGACGCCGAACGTGCCGATGATCACCCGCGCGTATTCACGAAGATGGACGTGACATACATTGTTACCGGCAAGGCAATCGACGAAGCTGCCGTCGAGCGCGCCATTGAACTCTCCGTGACGCAATACTGCTCTTCACAGGCAATGCTGAGCAAAGCCGTCGAGATCACGCACTCGCACGAGATCCTCGAAGCTGAATGAGCATTCAATAAGGAACGCTAAAGCCGCCCTCGAGTCCGTTTCAAACCAACCTGAGGGCGGCTTCTTCATGGTTCCGTATGCTGAAGGTATGTGAATCGATCCGATCGCTTCCCTCGATAGGGCTAATTCACCGTGAAGTAAGTGTAGT
>DAOVIK010000188.1 GCA_030673735.1 Anaerolineae bacterium | reverse complement strand
GGATGATTATCCGCCAGCAAGAAGGAGAAGAAGGGGAATTCATCGATAGGCTGAATTCCTATCGCATTGCCGGCAAGATTGACGTCACGCACAACCCTCGACCCCCGCCACCACCATAAATAGCGGTCCGGACGCCACGTAGGCTCGGGCATCACCGGCGGATCGGAGAGCTGCGGCACATCCAACCAGGGCCAGAATGTCGATGTCATCGATCCATCCGGCGCCGGCGTCCAGCCGACTTGCCGCGCATGCAGGATTTCCAGGAATCCTTCCAGATTGCCGGCCAGGAGCAGGAAGAGAGGGCCCAGCAGGGCCAAGGCAATGCGAGATCCGCGAGGGCGTTTCGCGAGCAGGTTGTAGATCAGGCTGTAGGATCCCAGCGCCGTGAGGGCGAACCAAAGGGCGTTGCCGAGATTGAAGGCCACGCCGGATGCGACGCTCGTCAGGCGCGCCAGGAAAGCCAGCAGGACATATCCGAAGTAGTAGTAGGAAATTGCATGGCCGGATAGCCAGGGGTCGGGCGGAGGAAAGGATTCGGCGCGAAGAATGGCATTCAGGAACGCCAATTCCATTGGCTTTTCCGTGGCAACGATGTCCGGATTGTTGGCGCGCACGAAGCTCCACAGCGCAAATGCCCCAAGGAACACGGCCTCCATGGCCAGCAAGGTTGCCCAGTTCTTGCGCATCCATTGGATGATCTCGGACCATCGCCCAGCTCCGGCGATGGCGCTGACGCCAATCAAGACGATCACACATCCCAGGACGGAGCTGAAATCGAGGTCGAGGATGCCGATCGAGGCCCCCATCCAAAAAACATACCCCGAGACCAACAGCCCGAAGGCGCGGCTCAATCCATAACCTCTGTCGGAAAGGCTTCCAAATATGCGCCATACCGCCGGGAAGGCGGCCAAGCCGATCAGCGAGCTCGCCAACCACCATGCCAAAACTTGCATGATCACAGCAACACCTCGTAGATCACAGTGTCGCCGTCGCGATAGGCCTCGCGCAGAATGCCTTCGGCAATCATGGTCTCGAACTTCTCAAATGCGTGCGTGGAGCAAGATAGCGGGCTGTCATCCGCTTCCGGATCCATGGGATCGCAATCCCAGGCAGGGACAGCGGGAGGCTCCATGCCTATGGGACGGCCAGCCATTTCGCAAGTGATCATCTCGCCATCCGGGGTGGCCGGCCAGCAGGGCTCCATCTTCTCGTAGTAGATACGTTCCATGCGCCCGACGATCACGTATTCCACGTCGTACTCTTCGAGGAACGCCGTAGCCTCTTCAACGGAGCGGGTCATATAGAAGGAGGCAATGTCAAAGGCGCGCAGGACGATGGCCATGTCCCCGGTCGTCACGCGCTGCTGCCGCTGGTGCCAGTTCCAACCAAGCACGCCCGGCAAGCCCGTGTAGATGCTGTAGCGAGAGCCCCAACGGTATTCGACCGCGTTGGCTTCGACTATCACGGGCGACCCCTGCACGTTTTCATGCATCCAGCGTATGGCGCGGTAGTCCTCATCGAGCTGGAAGCCTTGCCCGAAATCATAATAGGTACCATAGGGCATGTAGGCCATGCCATCGAGCGTGACGGGCGCATCGCTCGACATGCGGTCGCGCATCTTGGCCGGCGCGGCGGTTATCGGGTACAGGGCAGCGCCAAAAACCAGCAACGTTAGAGCCGCGCTCCACACCAAGCGCCAGGCCGGACGCCATCGCGCAAATTCCGAAAGCATCCAGGCAAGCGCGGCGCCGGCGGAGATGCTGAACAGTGTCCAAACCTGCAAGTAGAACTTGAATACCGTGTTCATGCGGCCTACATCGCCGCGCAGCACCACCACCTCGACCACAAAGGTCAAACCCAGGGCGACACCGGTGAGGAACAAGACCACACGCTTCTCCAGCGGCATGCCGCGCCTGAGCATGAGCACTCCCGCCCATACCGCCATGGGCAGAACGATGATGGTGATACCGATGCCTTCAACGAGCAGAATGGATAGCGCCAAGATGAAAATCAGCATCAAGACGAAGATCACGCTGGTGTATTTCCTCAACCGCTGCAGCGCAGATACCGGAGTAGTCGCCATCCACTGCCGGGTCTCCCAGGCCATCCAAGTCGCCAGCACGAAGAGGAACAGTCCCTGCACGATCAGGTATTCGCCCACCGGGGTGCGTTCATGCTCCCAGGCGTCGGCCGATGTGTATCCCTGTCCATACCAAGTCGCGAATGGCTGGTAGAGCAGGAGTGCCAACACGACAACGGCAATGGCGGCGAGCAGCACCTTGGCCAGAACCTTGGTCGTGAATTTCCGCGCGCGTATCCATTCGGAAAGGGCCGCCGCTCCAGCTCCGAGTGCGAGATAGACCGGCAAATCCCATGTATTCGTCGGTCTGAGCGAGCCCAAGATCAGAGCGCCGACGAAGAAGACCAATCCGGTATCGATCAACGTCCGCCGGCCGCGCTGTTCGGCATGCAACAACATCGAAAGCGCCCATGCAAGACCCGTGACTGTTATGGGAAGAGCGATCATGTGTGCGTGAAGATCGGCATAAACGAAGGTGAAGAACGGGAATTCAGTGATCGGGCTGGCTGCGATCCCGAGATTGATGACGCGCGTGGGATCCCAATACCAATTCCCCAGGGGGATGGGAATCGTATCTTGCAGCGTGATGACACGCCCCAATCCACGCAATGCGGCCACAAATCCAGCAACCCCGCCCGGAGTTTCCACTGCAGCTATGGACCCAAGTCGCTTGAGTCCGGTGTAGATCAGGTTCACCGTGCCCAGGTTCCCCAGCAGCACCAGTCCTACTGCGGCGGCAATGCCTGCCAGTCGGGGCCATGAGAACCAGGAGTCAGCATCCTTCTTTGAGAATCGGGCAGTCAGGTTGAAGCCCACGCTATAGGCTGCCAGCGCAAGCAGAGAGAACAACGTCGGCAGAATCAGGTTGTAGGCAACCGTGGGAACCAGCCCCAGCAGTTTCACCGGAACGCCTACGAGAACGAAGCCGAAGTAGTAGTAGTTTATATAGCCACCGGAAAACCACGGATCGTAGGGCGGAAATGATGTGCTCTTCAGCACTGCGTTGAAATAAGCGAAATCCATCGGCTTCTCGCCGCCGCGTGCCGAGTGCCAAAGATCAGGGTTGAAAAAACGAATGGTGAGCATCAGCAGGAAGAAGCCCAAGGCAAGCACTTCCGTCCAGACGATTTCCTTCCACTTCTTACGCACGAAGGTCAGCAGTGCTTGACGATCTCGCCAAGCGATGAGTCCGCTGACCAGTGCCAGCGCTAATAGCACCAGCAAAATCGTGCCGGGCATGAAGGGAACGCGGAAGCTGCCCAGCATCCACACCGCCCATGCAACCAGCAGCAAGCCCACCAGGCGCGAGAGGGGATAGCCGCCGTCGCGTAATCCTCCGAATACCACGCGCACCAATGGAAAAACCAGAATGCCGATGACGCCGATCAGGAGATACCAAACCAGTACGGCAAACAGGCTTGAGCGATTGATCAAACTCTCTTCGGGAAAGAGCTCCGACCACGTCCCTCCTTCGCGCTGCTCGGCGAGCCTGTCGGGGGGAAGGAGCAAATCAAGCCTGCGCGCTTCCGCCTGGCGCGGCACTACGTTCACGACCGACCGCACATCCACATCCGCCAGCGTGTCAAAGACATTCTGCGCCGAGAAATCGTCCTGCTTGGCGAAGAGCATCACCTGCGGATGGTCGTAGACCGTGAAGGCTTCCTCTGCGCCTTGATCGTTGATCTCAATCGGGCCAAGCTGGGGATTGCTTCGGAAGACGGCCACCAGTTCGTACCCCAACTCGCCCTGCATCTCCCCCACCTCGGCATTTGCGGCGCAGTGCCAGATTTCCTCCGGCGGCTCGCACCCCAGTAATGCGCGGTAGTAGGCGGCAGTCAGGGGATAGCGAGACGTGATGCGGGCAATCGAGCCGTACTGCCGGTTGGAGCTGATCGACAGGTAATCTCCTTCATCAAGGGCCCTCGCGATGCGTTCCAGCTTGTCGGCATAGCCATCGCCGTTGTCGTCCTGGTTGTCGGACCAGTAGAGCTCTTGATTGCGGCCGGTATAATAGCCGCCGTAGGGATCACGATCATCAAAGCGCATGGGCAAGGCATCGTCCCAGCTAGATTCTATGACGATGATCGATCCGCGCATCGCCAGCGATCCAACGCTGAGCAGCTCGAGAGTCGCCGTGTATTGCTCCCCCAATTGCAGAATGAAGCTGGCTTCCAGCGGAATCTCGATCGCGGATTCTTCCTCAGCGGGGAGCGTTCCCTGATAATCCGCCGACACTGCAATCTGAACATCCTCGACACTGCGCAGGGTCACGCGCAACCAGGTTTCATCCTGCGCGTCACCGATCGCGGTTACGTACGGCAGGCGGATGGCCGTAACAGCGCCATCCAGGTGACTCCTAAACACCGACCTGTAATCCGTT
>DAOVIK010000052.1 GCA_030673735.1 Anaerolineae bacterium | reverse complement strand
GACCTTGCAGCTATCCGCGGCAGCGTAAAATTCCGAATTTCCCGCAGGGAAGTGGCCTTGCGGTCGACTGAGATCGGGGAGCATGCATGAAACACGTATATCGAAGGCTAACTCTGCTGGCCTGTGTCCTGATCCTGGTGCCGCTGGTTGGCTGCGCACGGCCAACGCCCGAGCCACTGCCCCCAGAGGAAATCCTTGATCGAGCGATCGATCGCACCGCTAGCTTGAGAGGTTTTGAATGTCTATTGGTGCGGGACGGTTCTCGGGCCTACCTCGACCCATTCAGGACGATGGCATTGGGCCGAATAGAGGGCGCGTTCGTTGCGCCGGATAAGTTGCAAGCCACTGTGCGCGTGATCACGCCCGGCATGGTCACCGAGTTTCACATCATAAGCCTGGGCGAGGATCAGTGGTATACCAATTTCGTAACCGGGGAATGGGAAATCCTTCCGCCGGAGTGGGGCTTCTATCCTGCCACGCTATTCGAACCCGAGACGGGCATGGTATCTGTCCTTCGGGATGACGTGTCAAATCTCGTCTTGCAAGGCGTTGTCGAAATCGAGGAGATGCCCGGCCGGGAGCTCTACTACCTAACCGCCGATCTCAGCGGAGAGAACCTTTACTACGTCAGCTACGGCCTGATCGCTTCGCAAAGCATGCAGGTTGAGCTTTGGATTGATCCGGGATCATTCGATATCCATCGTATCAAGCTGACTGAACCACTTCCGGAAGAGGAAGAGCCCAGGATCTGGACGCTCGACTTCTGGAATTTCGACCAGGTCGTCGAGATCGCACCGCCTGATCTCCAAGGCATTCCATGACAAGCAAGGATACGGGCCGCTTCCCCGCCGCCACAAGCATCCTGGCGCTGATCAGCATCCCTATCTTCATCGGCGCGCTGGATCTGACGGTCGTTTCCGCAGTGCTGCCGCATGTTATCTACGATCTGGAAATCCCGCTGCAGAGCGGACTTGATAATGCCGCTTGGATCGTAAGCGGGTATTTGCTTTCCTACACGATCGCCATGACCTTCATGGGCCGCCTGTCCGATATTCACGGGCGACGGCGGATATATCTCCTTGCGTTGGCGATCTTCGCCGCGGGCTCCTATCTGGTTGCCGTGGCCGACGGCTGGCCGACAACGCTTGCGCTGCGTGGCTACTACCTGGTTGCGAGCGGACGCCCCGACATCAGCCAGATCGCGCTAACAATGATCATCGTGGCGCGGATGATCCAGGCCTTTGGGGCAGGGGCGATGGTACCTGTCGGCATGGCGCTGGTTGGCGATCTCTATCCCCCGGGCCAGCGCGCAAAGCCGCTAGGCTTCATCGCCGCTGTCGATACCGCGGGTTGGGTAGTGGGGCATTTGTATGGCGGCATCGTCGTACGCTTCCTTGATTGGCGCATGATCTTCTGGCTCAATCTACCGATTTGCCTGCTAGCCTTCGCCTTGATTGCTCTTGCACTGCGCAGGTTGCCACAGCATGAAAAGGCCAGCCGCATGGACTGGTTGGGAGCGCTCCTGGTATCAATCAGCTTAGGGGCCTTGACTCTGGCATTCGGCAGCGGAGCCGAATCCGGCATAATCCTCACCGCGGGTGAAAGTGTGTCTCGGCCTATCGTCCAATGGCCGTTGCTGTTTATTGCGGTTGCCTTTCTGTTGCTGTTCATCTGGCGTCAGGCGCGCGCAAAAAGCCCGCTGATCGCTCTGCCGCTCTTTCGCCGGAGAAACTTCTCCGAGGCAGGCGTCGTCAATCTGTTTGTAGGCTTCAGCCTGTTCGTCGCAATCGTTAGCGTGCCGCTTTTCATCAACACGCTTGTCGCTGAAACCATCGACCAGGGTGCCTGGGACAGCGGCTGGATGCTATCCGCACTCACGGTGCCGATGGCAGTTGCAGCCATTCCCAGTGGATGGCTGACGGATCGTTTCGGCTACCGCTGGCCGTCCATTTCGGGAATGATCCTCGCCATTGGCGGTTTTGCACTAATGACTCAGTGGAGGGCGGATACGACTTATGGCACAATGATCCCGCATCTCGTGATGGCCGGGATCGGTTTTGGGCTTACAATCACACCCATAGCAGCCGCGGTTGTTAACACCGCTGAGCAGGAGTACCGAGGGAGCGCATCCGCCCTGGTGATCATCTTTCGACTGATCGGAATGACGATTGGGGTGTCTAGCATGACCAGCTACGGACTGCAGCGCGTCTCGACGCTGAGCGCCAGCATGCTGCAACCGGGGAGTAGCTACGAAGAAATGGTCCGTGTCGGTATCGAAGTCGCCGAGCGCGTGATCGGTGAGATGTTCATCATTGCAGCAGCAGTCTGCATACTCGCAGCGCTGCTGCTGTATCGTCTGCGGAATCTGGAGGAAGCAAGGAGGGATTCAGATGGCTGAAGAGGACAAGAATCTCGCTGCAAAGAAGAAGCCCGCTGGAAAGAGCAAGGCGCCCGCGGCTAAGAGTAAGAAATCCACTGCCAAGAGCAAGATGGCTGCCGCTGGGAGCAAGAAGCCTGCTGGCAAGAGCAAAACGACCACAGGCAAGAGCAAGACGACTGCAGCCAAGAGCAAGGCGACTGCAGCCAAGAGTGTGGCGACCAAAGGCAAGGGTGTGTTGCCTTCTGACAAGAACACGAAGATCATCATTGCCATCGGTGCTGCGCTGGCGGTCGTTACGATATGCTGCGTGATCGTGCTGCTGGTCTTCATGATCGTTGATCCATTCGGATGGTTCGGGTTTATCTTCGGAGGCGGCGAGACGATCGCTGAAGCTATGCCGCCCGATGCAGAAATGTACCTGAGCTTGAACATGGCTGGCTTCCTTTCGGGCGATGCTGAGGCGGTAATCGAAACCATCATCGGCAGCATACCCGATGCCGAGGTAGCAGACCTGGAAGACATGATGGAAGACATGGTCGATGAGATATTCTACGATCTGGGCTTGACGTTTGAAGAGGACATAATGCCTTGGATCGGCCAACATGCCGGGATTGCAATGGCCAATGTCAGTTTCGACATCTACGGCGACATTCCCGAGCCTGACTTGATCGTTGCCATCGAGGTGCGCAGCCGGGGTGCGGCAGATGATTTCATCGCCGATTACATCGATGCGAACGAGTACGAGATGGATGCTACGTACTCAAGCGATGAATACCGAGGTGCAACGATCTATGAGGCACCGACACGCACGGAAGCGATAGCTCGATCCGGCGATATCCTGTACTTCGGAAACTCATCCTACGCTGTGGAAAGCGCCATCGACGCCCAAAAGGATGATTCCCTTGCCGACGAACCAGACTTCGAAGCCATTGCCTCACAGCTTCCCAACGGCCGTTTCGCCACTCTCTACTTGGGATCTCGCTTCTTCGATTCGTATGGCGATTTAATCGGCTTGGGCGTCTCCGGGGCCAGCCCAATTCCTCCGGTCTTCCAATCCATCGCCATGACCTTCGCCTTCACCGATTTTGGCCTTCAGATGGACTACTTCATAGGGGTTGACGAAGATGAGCTGGATGATGTCCAGCTTGATTTGCTCACCAGTGCACGGCCAAGTGGCGATATCATCTCGATGCTTCCCGAGGATACCGTAATCTTTTTCACAAGTGCGAGCCTGGATTTAGTTTGGCAGGGAATCGAAGGATCCATGGATACGCTCTATGGAGGAGATTTCGAACAGTCGATGCGCTTCTTTGCCGACGAATTTGGCTTCCGCCCGGATCTCGATCTGTTCCCGATTCTTGACGGCGAGTGGGCCATTGCAGTGCTTCCAGGCTCAAGAACAGAGCTTGGGCAGGAGTTGGCGGGGCTGGGCGTCATGCTGCTCGCCGAAAGCAGCGAGGAGAATGAGCTTGCGGATGTTGCCAATGACTCAGCGGATGCCCTTAGCAGTTCCGGCTTTGAGGTCCGCGAGCAATCGGCCGATGGTGGCACGCTGTACATAGCTCAAAGCCGGGGCGAAGAGCTGTTCTCCTTCGGCACGCAGGATGGCGTTCTGCTGCTCGGTACCGACTCGGGCATCTTGCTCGATACCATGGAAGGTGCATCATCGATCGAGGATGACAGGACCTATCGCGAGGTCTGGGGCTCATTTCCGCGCGGTACCACGCCGGTCCTCTACGTAAATCTGAATTCCCTACTCGGGAATATCGTCGAATACGGTTACGTTGATTGGGAGGATCTGGCTTGGGAGCTTGGTATCGATCCGCGGCCGTTCACTCATCTGGCTGCTGGCTCAGGCGGTTTGAAGCAAGGCGTCATACGGGCTACGATCGTGATCTTTGTTAACACAGAATAGGGGAAATCGGGGACCTGATACCGGAAGGAGACTGGCCCGCGCTGCAGCGGCCCGCATCCAGGGCCACGGGCTTGTCTAGGGTCCGTCGCAAACCGAAGCGAGTTCCCACTCCGGAGGGCGAGGTGTGAGCATCGCCTAGCATGCCCCCGATACCTCGGACATGGAAACGCAGTGGGGCGGGAGGCTTTCGCCTCCCGCCGCTTTTTATGTTGATCGGATCGCTTTGCTTGAGCCTGCGTTGGAAGTATGATCATGGCGATCAGAGCGCGAGGAGCACAGAAGATGGACGGCCAGCACGATCGAATCCTGCGTGTGACGCGGTCGAAGGAAGTCGCCAAGCGCAGCTATGACAGGTTGAGCAGATGGTACGACATGCTGGCTGCATCGAGCGAGTGGAAATACACCCAGCTAGGGCTGCAAATGCTCGTCGCAAAAGAGGGGGAACACATCCTGGAAATCGGCTTCGGAACGGGGAATGCATTGCTTTCCTTGGCGAAGGATGTTGGGGAATCCGGATCGATCACCGGCATTGACATCTCCGAAGGGATGTTGAAGATCGCGCAGCAGAAGCTGCTGAAAGCTGATCTTGATGAACGTGTCAAGTTGGATTGCGGGGATGGCGCAAACCTGCCCTATGAAGCCTCCGAGTTCGATGCGGTCTTCATGAGCTTCACGCTTGAGCTTTTCGACACACCGGAGATCCTGCAAGTGCTGAAGGGATGCCATAGGCTTCTAAAGCCCGAGGGCCGCTTGGCAGTGGTGGCGATGGTGAAGAAGGAGAGGGACAACCTCGCGGTGAAGCTCTATGAGTGGGCTCACGAGGCACTTCCCAACTACATCGATTGCCGTCCGATCCTCCTTCAAAGCGCACTCGAAAACAGTGGTTTCGGTTTGCAGAAGATTACCGAGCGCAGGATGTGGGGCTTGCCGCTTGAGATCGCCTTGGCGACGAAAATGAAAGCTTCCAACAAGACTTGATGAGATCCATCCAAAGGCAATCGAAGTGGGAGTACAGGCAAAGCCAAGAGCCCGAGCACATAACTTGGGCTCTGCTGCGTGTAGCCAATAGGGGAAGACGGCAGGGTGTATGTTCGACAATGGTGTGAGTAGAGACCAAAAACTTGAGGGGGATTTATCTGTTTTGTGAAGCGCGTAATGGTTCGATCTTTCCAGTTTCAGAAGAAGGATTAGAATAGGTATAGAAGGTTTGTATTTCAGCGATGCGGGAGTTTGACCAAGTGACTATCCATCCTTCGCATGCAGAAGAAGAACATGACTGAAGACTTTGAACGACGATCGCTTGAGCCTCTTTGTATGGCAGCGACGATCGGCAGCGTGCCACACATGGACGCAAAGCGAGGAACGAAATTGATCCTCGAGAGCACCCCGGAAATCCCCGCCTGGGTGCAGTTCCCCAAGCGTGCGCTGCATGAAAACATGATGATCCAGTTCACGGAGGGTCTGCCGGGCCTTGTTGAACGCGAAGAGCGGATTGTGCTCGATACAAGCTCCGCCAGCTTTGTGGACCAGCTCACCGGCTTCTACGATCGCTATCTTGCTGCCACCGATGCCGGTGATGCCGCAGCCCTTGAGCATTTTGCAATCTCGGAAGATTATGCGGCAGGATTCAGGGAATACCTCTCCCAATTGCCACATCACATCGAGACGCATGATGTCTTCATGCTAAAGGGGCAGGTCACAGGGCCATTCACCTTGGGGACCAATCTTCTGGATCAGGACGGGCGCTGCTCGTACTACGACGACCAGCTTCGCGATGTGATTGTCAAGTCGGTGGAATTGAAGGCTCTGTGGCAGATGAGTCGGCTTCGTAAGTTTGGCTTGCCGCTGATGGTTTTTCTTGACGAACCGGCGCTGTTGGGATTTGGATCGCAGACATTCATCACGATAAGCCGCGAGGATGTGATTACCGATATCAACGCCGTTGCTAATTCGATCCACAAGCGAGGTGGGCTAGCGGGGGTTCATTGCGAAGCCAACACAGATTGGTCGCTGCTCATGGAGACCGAGCTGGATGTCCTTGATTTTGACGCCTACGACCACATGCAGTCCATCACGCTTTATCCCGCTGAGTTGCGCACCTTTCTGGACCGTGGCGGATGGCTGGGGTGGGGCATCATCCCCACGTTGGACAAGGAAGCCGCGGCAAGCGAGACCATTCCTTCGCTGATGGCGCGCTTCGATGAAGGCGTAGAGATGCTTGTGAGCAAGGGCTTTGATCGTGAACTGCTGATGCGGCGGGCATTGATTACGCCCAGTTGCGGCGCAGGCGGGGTACTCACTGAGGAGCTTGCGGAGAGAGTTTTCGATCTGTTAAAGGAATTCTCGCTTGTTCTGCGCCAGCGTGAAGGTTTTGCATGATGAAGATGCCTTCAAGTCGCATGTTGGAAGCCCGCAATTGAAGTAGGATGTAGAAACGCGGATTGCCATGGATGAAAAGCAGAAGGCCGAGATCATTCGCTGCATTGAATCTGCCCTCCAGGAGGACATCGGTTCCGGCGATGTGACGACCGAATCCATCGTGCCTGAAGATGAGGTAATGACCGGAAAGATCGTCGCCAAGCAGGCTGGGGTGATTGCAGGCTTGGATGTAGTGCAGGCGACGTTCTTGCTCTTGAGCGAATCGGTGGACTTCGCTGCTCATGTCGATGAGGGTGCGGTTGTAGAAAGCCCCCACGTGTTGGCGAGTGTTGCGGGACCGGCGCGTGTGCTGCTTTCGGGTGAGCGAGTGGCGCTCAACCTGCTGGGGCGCATGTCGGGAATCGCCACTTTGGCGCGGCGCTTCATGGATGAGGTGTCGGGTACCAAGGCCGTGATTCTGGACACACGCAAGACCGCCCCCGGCCTGCGCGTCCTGGACAAGCTTGCTGTGCAGCGTGGTGGGGCTCACAATCATCGTCTGGGCCTGTATGATATGATCCTGATCAAAGACAATCACATCGACTTTGCGGGTTCATTGGAGGCGGCAGTGACGCGTGCCCGCGCCTCCGCAAGCGGCCTGGAAATCGAGGTCGAAGCAAGAACCATGGAGGATGTGCGCGAGGCGCTGCGCCTGGAAGTTGAGCGCATCATGCTCGACAACATGATGCTGGATGACATGCGACAGGCGGTTGAGATATGCGCAGGACGCGCCAAGCTGGAAGCTTCGGGTAATGTCCGCTTGGAGAACGTGCGTCAGATCGCTGAAACCGGCGTTGATTTCATTTCGGTTGGCGCGCTGACCCATTCACCGCATGTGTTCGATGTGAGCATGGATTGGGTAGAGGGGGAAAAGCCAGGCTAGATAGCGGCTGGCATAGGATCCAAGAATGATCGCTGCAGATAGTATCGAAGAGACGTACGCGCAGATGCGCGAGATGCTGCGCGGCGTAGTTCCGGAAGTGGAACTGCAATACAAGGCGGAACTGGTCTTTGAGATCAACCGCCTCAAGGTGGAAAGGGACGCGCTGATATTGGGGCACAATTACATGGAGCCTGCCCTGTATCACACAATCCCTGATTTCAAGGGCGATTCGCTTATGATAGCCCGGCAGGCGTCAGAAACCGACAAATCGATCATCGTGTTCTGCGGCGTACGCTTCATGGCCGAAACAGCCAAGATCATCAATCCAACTAAAACCGTTCTGCTCCCATCGGAGAAGGCCGGGTGCTCCCTGGCAGAGAGCATCAACGGAGCGGACGTGCGGGCCCTTAAGGAGCGCTTTCCCGGTGTGCCGGTGGTTGCCTACGTGAACACGTATGCCGATGTCAAGGCGGAAGTCGACATCTGTTGCACCTCAAGCAACGCCGCCGCGGTCATTGAGTCGCTGGGAAGCGACACGGTCATCTTCCTGCCGGATGAGTACTTGGCCAGGAACGTGGCGCGCGAGACGGGCAAGCACATCATTTTCCCATCGCTGATGAAGGCCGCTGATCCTGCTCCGGATCTCGATTACCAGATGATCGGCTGGCATGGGCGCTGTGAGGTGCATGAGGAGTTCACGGTCGAGGATATTCAGGATGTGCGACAGCAGTATCCTGACGTGGTCATCCTAGCTCATCCTGAGTGTAGCCCTGAGGTTGTTCAGGCCTCCGACTTTTCCGGGAGCACGTCGGCCATGACCAGCTATGTAGAGCAGACCCAAGCACCGCGCTACCTGCTGCTTACAGAATGCGCCATGGGAGACAACATCAGCGCCGCCAATCCGGGCAAGGAAATGCTGCGGCTTTGCAGCGTCCGCTGTCCGCACATGAACCGTATCACGCTGGAGGACACGCTGCTGTCGCTTCAGAAGACCCAATACGTGATTGAAGTACCGGAGGATATCCGAGTGCGGGCTGTGCGATCTGTGGAACGAATGCTCGCCATTGGGTGACCGAAATCGAGAAGACGCCCCGTGTTTAGAACAGAAGCGCTTGTCATCGGAAGCGGCATCGCTGGAGCGACGGCAGCGCTGCGG
>DAOVIK010000373.1 GCA_030673735.1 Anaerolineae bacterium | reverse complement strand
TCGGCATACACGCTCTCAAACAAAGAAAGCTCGCATCCCGCCTTTGCTGGGATATGCAAGCCGCATTGGGCCATCAGAGTCAAGAGTCCCACCGTCTTGAGGGCAACAGTCTTCCCGCCGGTATTGGGTCCGGTAATCACCAGCGCATAGGTATCATCATCCAGCTCGACGTCAATGGGCACCACATTCTCGGCGTCCAGCAAGGGATGGCGCGCCGCCTGCAGCTTCAGTGTTGATCCCGGATGGGAGCCCTTGCGCCGTCCGAAAGGCTTCAACACCGGTTCGACGGCCTCCAGCTTCTCAGCGTAGCGGGCTTTGGCGAACGCCAGATCCAGCATCGCCAGCGCCTTGACCGTGTCGACGATCTCCTGCGCGTGCTCAGAGACAAGCTTGGAAAGCTCGACAAGTATCCGGCGTATCTCGTCTCTCTCAGCCAGTTCGAGTTCTCGCACCGCATTGTTCTGCTCTACGACCTGAAGCGGCTCGACGAATAGCGTTGCACCCGATGAGGACTGATCATGGATTACGGCCTCGAATCTCCCTTTGAACTCCGCGCGCAGCGGCACCACGAAACGTCCCTCGCGCTGGGTGATGATCGGCTCTTGAAGCATAGGCACGATTGCCGGATCACTTATCACACGCTGCATCTTCTTGGTCAGGCGCTCGCGAGCTACGCGCAGATCGCGCCGGATGCTTGCCAGCTCCGCAGAGGCTCCGTCGATGATTTCGCCGCGCGAGTCAAGCGTGGCATCGATGACATCGACAAGACCTTTGCACGGTTCGATCGCAGCAGCGATTTCTGACAACACGGGGTATTGCTCGCGCTGCTTCTCAAGAGTTCGCCCGATGTTCCGTCCCGCAAGCAGCGTGCTTCTGATATCAAGGAACACATCTGACTCGAGAACCGCTCCGCGCGTGGCGGTCTCCACCTCGGCGCGCACGTCACGCGCTCCACCGATGGTGAGCGAGGGCGCTTGGCTCAAGAGCAGACGCGCTTCGCTGGTCTCGGCCTGCATGTGCTTCGCCTGGGAAAGCCGGGTTGTTGGCGCTAGATTACGCGCCAACTCCTTGGATGCCGAGAATGCTGCCAACGATTCCAGGCTGTCCAATACCTTGGGGAACTCAAGCGTTTTCAAGAACTTTTCTTTCATCGGCCGGAGTGTATCATGAAACAACTTCTCTCCATCCCTAAGACTTCCCCTTCTGCATATTCGCCGGTTTGCCATGGTTATGCAGTTGCTCGCTCAGACGTCTTCTGTTCACAACAGCGATACCCGGCAGTCGAATATCCGCCATTCATCACTACGCCCCACCAGCATTTGCCATCAGAATTAGGATCAGCACTTCCGCAGTGACATCCCCGACCGGACCTGCTTCTCCAGACCGGAGGAAGATGATGCAGGACATGACCGATGCCTTTCTAGAATTGGTGCGAATGACGTCCACCGACCTTCCCCCGGACGTAGAAGATGCGCTCAAGCTTGCGCGTGACCGCGCCCAGCCAGGATCAGCCGCGCGCGGCGCATTGGACAGCATTCTCGAGAACGTGAGCCTGGCGCGGCAGAATTCCACTCCGATCTGCCAAGACACCGGAACGCCCCTCTTCTATGTCCATCATCCTCAGGGCTGGAGCACCCGTCAGTTGCGGGAGCAAATAAGGGCGGCTGTCGCAAAAGCCACCACTCTTGCTTTCCTTCGCCCCAATGCTGTTGACACCATCAGTGGAAAAAACTCGGGAAACAACCTCGGGGGAGAACACTATCCCAGCATACATTTCTCAGAGCATCAGATGGATGGTTTGGTCGTAGATCTGATGCTCAAGGGCGGCGGATGCGAGAACGTTGGCGCCCAATACTCCCTTCCTCACGCCGGGCTCGGTGCCGGACGCGATCTCAAGGGTGTGCGTGCGGCGGCGTTGGATACGGTCTTCAGGGCGCAAGGCAAGGGTTGTGCACCCGGCATTCTTGGCGTGGCTATCGGCGGCGATCGCGGTTCATCCTACGCGGCATCAAAGGAAGCCCTGCTACGCAAACTCGACGACAGTAATCCAGATCCCACTTTAGACGATCTAGAGAACACACTGGTCGAAGAAGCCAATCAACTCAACATCGGGCCCATGGGTTTCGGCGGAGAGGCGACAGTTCTGGGAGTCAAGATCAAGGGCTTGCATCGTCTTCCCGCCAGCTACTTTGTGTCCGTGTCATATATGTGTTGGGCCTATCGACGCCGGCGGATGATCGTAGACGACGGCCGCACTCGTTACGAATAGCGGAGGTCTCGATGCGCAAAC
>DAOVIK010000407.1 GCA_030673735.1 Anaerolineae bacterium | reverse complement strand
CATCGGAACCAACACCGAGATGACGCTCGCCACGGCTGGTCGCTTGCTCACCTGCTCCTGCGCGTCCGGACCTGCTTTTGAGGGAGCGCACATCCGCGATGGGATGCGCGCCGCTCCCGGCGCGATCGAACGCGTTCAGATTAACGAGGGCATGATCCGCTTACAGACAGTTGACGATCAACCTGCCGTGGGCATTTGTGGCTCGGGCATGCTGGATGCCGTCGCCCAGCTCATCGACGCCGGAGCCTTGGACCACACCGGCCGCTTGCTCGCTGACCATCCGCTCGTGCGCCAGGGTGACAAGTACAGCGAAGTGATCCTCGCCGAGGCCGCCGAGGCTGGAAACGCGAATGATATCGTCGTGACGCGCAAGGATATCAACGAGATCCAGCTTGCCAAGGCCGCCATTCGCGCCGGCATGGAGGTCTTGCTACATGAAGCTGAACTGGAGCATGGCGATCTCGAAGAGATCATCATCGCCGGAGCTTTCGGCACTTACCTTGATGTGCGCAGCGCCGTGCGCGTGGGTATGTTCCCCCAGCTTCCGCTCTCACGTTTTCACCAGATTGGAAACGCCGCCGGAGCCGGCGCGATGCAAATGCTCCTCTCCGCGCAACGCAGGCATCTCGCCGGGCAGATCGTCGATCGCGTCGAGTACGTTGAACTGACGACCAATCCCCGCTTCAAAGAGAGCTACACGAAGGCACTGCATTTGTAGCGATCGCCTATTTTGAGGGAGGCTTCAACATGCGGTTCGGCATCATGACGATGCAAATGCAGTCGCTTCTTCCTTCCGGAGCCACGGACGAAGAGGTGATGTCACACCTTGGCGGCCTCGATTACCCTGCCCTGGTTCGCTCTCTTGCCGAAGCCGGATTCACCACCATCGAACTCGGCGGCGATCTGTCCCTATTCTTCCCACACACGTTTCAAACGGAAAGCATCAGGCAATTGACGAAGCTCAAGCAAGAGCTCGGCCTGACCTATACTGTGCATCTTCCCCTTTGGTCCCTGGAGCCATCCACGGCGTTCGATCCCGTGCGCGCCGGATCGGTGCAGGTGTTGACCGAAGCCATCAAGGCAACGCTGCCGCTTGATCCCGAGGTCTATGTCATGCATGCCACCGGCGCGCTTGCGGCTGAGTTCTATCGCATGCGTTTGCCGGATCTTGCCAAGATGCTGATCCTGCGCCAATTCCAGGCACGCGCTGAAGAGAGCCTGGCGACGATCCTTTCAAGAACAGGGATTTCCTCACGGCGTCTCGCGATCGAGACCATCGAATTCCCCTTCGATCTCACAATCGAGCTGGCCGAGAACCTGGATCTGTCGATCTGCCTGGACACGGGGCATGTGATCGTGGGCTTCTCCGGACCTCTAACCGTTGATCAAGCGCTCGAGCAAACCAAATCCAGGCTCGCCGAAGTGCACTTGCACGACGGACCATGGCAAGGCCCCGAGCGCAAGATCCGATACGGGAAGGACCACCGCCCGCTGGGTGAGGGTGATCTTGACGCCGGCGCCTTTCTCGATCGATTGGTTGAGATGGAATTCGATGGCCCCATCGTCTTCGAGCTGCAACTGCATGAAGCTCTGGACTCGCTCACCACGCTACGGGAATTGCGTCCTGCGGTGTTCGCCGAATAGAGCTACAGAGCCTTGGATTCTCGCCAAGGCAGGCTACCCCCTTGGTGAATTCTGCCAACTTCATTCGAACCCCATCAACGGTTTGATTAGTAGTCATAGAGGGAAGAGGTGGATCCATGGCTACTGAACTCAAACGACTGGTTCCTTTGGCGCTTTCTCTGCTTATGCTATCTGGATGCGCGAAATCCGAGCCAACTCCCGAGCCGGCGCCATCCGCTACGCCTACGGAGCT
>DAOVIK010000117.1 GCA_030673735.1 Anaerolineae bacterium | reverse complement strand
CGAGCGGGTTGAACCTTGGTCCTCCTTGAAATTCCCATACATGAAGAAGAACGGATGGAAGGGATTCGTCGACGGCGAAGATTCGGGTGTGTATAAAGCCACACGGCACTCGTGCTTGAATGCGGCGGATGGCATAGCTACGCCACTTGCCCAAGCTGAGTACGAGCGCATGTACGAAACCCTGGGCGGAAAGCCTGTCAATCACACTTTGGCCACTCACTGGGCGCGCCTGATCGAACTGCTCTATGCGACCGAGAGGTGGGTTGAGCTATCCACCGATCCCGACATCACAGGCGATGAATTCCGTGTCTTGCCAACAGAAACTCCCGACGAGGGAGTAGGCAGCGTTGAAGCGCCGCGAGGTACGTTGACGCATCACTACTGGACCGACGAGCGCGGAGTGCTCACCAAGGTCAACCTGATCGTGGGCACGACCAATAACTACGCTCCCATCAGCATGTCCATCAAGAGTGCTGCGCAGGCGCTGATCACCAAGGGCACGGAGGTCACCGAAGGACTGCTCAACATGGTTGAGATGGCCTTCCGTGCCTACGATCCGTGCTTCGGCTGTGCAACTCACACACTTCCCGGTCAGATGCCGCTGGAGGTGGTGATCCGCAACGCCGATGGCGAGATCGTGAAGACCCTGTCGCAGTACATGGACTGACATTTCGGATCTAGCGGCTCCCGGTCGTATAATAACGACCGGGAGCTCTTTTCTTTATGAAGACATTGGTGCTCGGTTTGGGAAACCCGATTCTGCGCGATGACGCCGTCGGCCTGTTGGTTGCGGAGCGTTTGCAGGCGTTGCTCGCCGATCAAGCTGACGTCGAAGTGGATGTTGATTACTGGGGCGGCTTGCGATTGATGGAACGAATGGTTGGCTATGGACGTGCCATCGTGATCGATGCCATTCAATCCGGCGCCGAGCCCGGAGTGCTGCACATCCTATCGCCGGGGGAGCTTCCTACCCAGCGGTCGTCCTCTGCGCATGATGTCAATCTGCTTACGGCCCTAGAGCTGGGTCGTCAAGCCGGCGCTGAGCTTCCCGCAGACGACGACATCACGCTGGTTGCCATCGAAGCCGTAGACACCATCAATTTCGGAGAGGACCTGACGCCCGAAGTTGCAGCCGCAATCCCCCAGGCTGTAGAAACCGTGATGCAGATGCTCGAGCTCGCTGATTAACAACCCGTCCCACTTGAATGGGCCAGCTCAAACGAAGAACGAGATCCTTCGTCGCCCTCTGGGCTCCTCAGGATGACATCTTGGGAGAGTCTGTCATTCTGAGCCCTTCGGCTGCGCTCCCCTCGTTCCTCGGGACAGGCAGGGTAAACTCCGCGAAGAATCTCGTTTTCCAATTTGAACGGACCAAGTCAAACGAGGAACGAGATCCTTCGCCGTTCGCCCCTGAAGCTCTTACAGGGGGCGCTTCGCCACTCAGGATGACATAAGAAGCTGGCTGAGCTCCGGTCCTCTATGTGCTCATGCTCTCGTAGGGGCGCATGGCCATGCGCCCGATTACCTTTGAATAAGAAAGATGCCCCGAATTCGATTCTTGTCATCAAGGGGGGCTAGATTGTAGAGACGCACAGCTGCCTGGCCCGAGTTCTCTTCGGGGTGCGTCTCTACGGTACCTCGGAGCAGAAGGATGGATTCAACCTCAGGACGATGGTGGATTCATAGGCGACGGACCATAGGGCATCATGAGGTCGGCCATTGCCGGCCAAACTATATTCTGGACGGCGGGGCATCGCAGGCAAATGTAGCTCCAAGAGATAAACATAATTATGTGAGACGCAACAAAACGAACTGTCCGCATGGGACAGCCCCGGGTCAGTTTCTTCCGACTGGGTACATCAGAGGGTTTGCCGAATCAATTCAGCCGCTTTTCCATGACCAAGGCATCCTCGCCACTGGCATAGTAGCCGCGCCAAAACTGGGCTTGCTGATAACCCTCTTGTTTGTAGAGATTCAAGGCAGCTAAGTTGGAGACGCGCAGCGTCAGTTTGATCAGCGGCATTCCCAGTGCTTGTTCGCAGGCGCGCAACAGGCGCCGCCCAAGACCGCGGCGCCTGTATGTAGGATGTACTGCTATGGTCGCGATCCAGCCCTCTTGTTTGTGACGGCGGATATCACCAACCACCAAGCCGATCATCTCATCGTCGAGGTCGGCTTTCAGACGCACTGTGGCCGGGAACGTGAGCGCAGCCGCTACGTCCAGCGCAGACCAAGCATCGCGCCCGAAGCACAGCTTCTCAAGCACCATCACGGAACGCCAGTCACGCCATGTGGCTGGTGATAAAGCCACACGCGCCTGCCAGCCTTCCTCAGCGTTCACTGCCCGGACCTACTTCTTCGACTTGGTGAAGTTCTCCAGCATGCTTGTGAACTCCATGGGGAAGATGTACTTTGTGGCCGGGCTGGTCCCCATCTGCTTCAAGGTCTCGAAGTACTGCAGCGTCATGGTCTTCTGGTCTATGGTTTGCGCCACGGCGAAGATCTTATCCAGAGCCGAAGCGAAGCCCTCGGCGCGCAGTAGCTGCGATTTCTTATCGCCCTCGGCGCGGCGGACGTTGGCCTCTTTGTCACCCTCGGCCTGCAGAATGGTGGCCTGCTTCTGGCCTTCGGCCACGTTGATCTCGGCGTCGCGCGTGCCGGTGGACTCGGTGACCAGGGCGCGGCGCACGCGCTCGGCGGTCATCTGGCGATTCATCGCATCCTGGACCTCGCGCGGCGGCACGATCTCGCGGATCTCGACGTTGGTCACCTTGACGCCCCATCGTTCCGTAACTTCGTCCAGCTTCACACGCAGCACCTGGTTGATGTGATCGCGCTGTGAGAGCACGTCATCGAGCAAAATGCCGCCGATCACCGAGCGCAGCGTGGTGGTAGCCATGCCCTCTGCCGCGATCTCGAATTGGGCCACCTGCAGCACGGAGTCCTCGGCGCTCACGATCTTGTAGTACCAGAGGAAGTCGATCGAGATCGGCGCGTTGTCCAGGGTGATCGAGGTCTGATGAGGTATCTCACGAACTTGCTCACGCAAGTCCACCTTCCGGGCCCGATCGATGAATGGGATCAGCAGCACCACGCCGGGGCCGCGAATGCCGACCGAACGACCGAGGCGAAAGACGACCAGCCTCTCATACTCCTGCACGATGCGGATGGCGTTGGACAACAACACCAGACCGCCGATTACAATTACACCTGCGCCACAATACAAAACGTATTCCATGAGATTCCTCCTCCAGCAATAGATTCAGCTTTTACTCTCTGGATGCTCAGTAGCTGTCAATTCCACAACCAGCATCAAACCCTCCCGGCCAGTAACACGTACCGGCGCGCCAATAGGTATCGATTCCTCCGCGGTTGCCGACCACAGCTCACCGGACACGTATACCGAACCAATTGGATCGATAGCCGTGCGCACCTCTCCAACCTTTCCCAACACGAATTCAGGGTCGTGCGCCAAGCTTGCACCATAGGCCTCCAATGCCTTGCTAAGGCTGAGCCAGAAGAAGCCCACAGTCAGTAGTGAAACCACGGCAGCAAGTAGCGGATGAACGCCTGGTCCTCCTCCCGTGGGCCGGAAAAGGAAGACGGATCCGAGGCTGAGCGCAAATGCCGACAATCCCAGCCAAACTCCAGTCCACTTGCGCCAGACAGAAAGCACGAAAAGCACAATCCCGACTGCCAGAAGCCCAAATGCCCAAGTGTTGAGTGGCACGACCAGCATGCCCAAACCCGCAAGCACAAGCACAGCAATGGCCATTACTTCCAGGAATCCGGTTCCCGGCGCGACTACTGCCCAAGCCGCCAGCCAGAATCCCGCCACCAAGGAAAGGTACAGAAGATTGATCAGCAAGGGTGACTCAAGGAAGGTTTGCATATTTTCGCTCCTTGACCGAGCACTCTACCATCAAGGTATCCCAAGCTCTTGCGCGCACATTCCACCAGGCAGGCAACTGGCTGACAATCAGAGATCTTTTTCATACATGCGATATGTCTTGTAGATTTCTCCCCCCATTAGCTCTGCGGTGCGGACCATCATTGAGTTGGTCTCAAGGACCCAGCTTAATTCAGCCTGCTTGTAACCCCTTCGCAAGCCGTTCTCAGCGAATAGCATGTACATCAGCGCATCCACGCCCGTGCCCCGATACTCGGGCAACGTTCCAAGCACAAACATGCGCACCCAATCGATATCGCGCCGCACCTTCCAATTCCATAGCAGCTTCAACATGGTCCAGATCTCGGGCGTTCCAGGCCGCGGGTAGGCTTTGAGCAAAGGTTCATTGACGTCAGGAAGGCAAAAGCCGAAGCCGATTGGCTCACCCTCGCATTCCACTACAGCCGTTAGATCCCAGTCAAGCAGTGGTTTGAGCGCAGCGGCCAGATCATCGAACTCCCGATCGGTCATGGGGACGAAGCCCCAATTCTTCTCCCACGATTTGTTGTAGATTCGCTTGGCGATGAGGACCTCTTTGTCGAATTCCTTTCGGTTCATTTTGCGCAGATGGAATCGCTCTCGCTGGCGCATCTTTTCAACCACGCGCTGCAGCTTCTTGGGGAAATTGCTCTCGAAGTCCTGGGCTTTAATGCGATAAGCCCAAAGATCCATTGCCTTGCGATAGTTGGCATCCACGAGATAGTCGATATAGCGGGGAGGATTATAGGTCATCAAAATACGTGGCGGATCGTCAAAGCCATCTACAAGCAGACCGCACTCATCGTTGGTCGACCATTGCGCCGGGCCGAGGATCGTCTCATGCCCTGCCTGGCGTGCCCAATCCTCGGCAGCCCGCAGCAGTTCCGCCGCAGCAGGTGGATCATCGAGCACTTCGAAGAATCCGAAGAAGCCTGTGTTGACCTCCTGGAACTCGTTGTACAGATCGTTGGTGAATGCCGCGATCGTGCCCACGGTCTGTCCATCGCGTCGGGCAAGGAAGTACTGCGCGCGTGCATGTTCGAAGAAGGCATTCTTCTCCGCGTCGAGGAAATCCCTTCGGTCGGAGATGATGGGAGGTACCCAGTATGGGTCCTTGGCATACACTTTCCATGGGAAGATGACAAAATCGTCGAATTCCTGTTTGCTCCTAACGGGAATTATCTTGAGCGTCGTCATTAATCTTCCTCCGGGTGTGTGGAGGGATTATACAATCGCGCTCGCCTGCAGCAAACCGGATCGCACTCCACGATTGACGATGGTATCATACGGCGAGTTGCTAGGAGATGGCCTAGATGACTGTCTTCGCATTTGCATTTGCGCTCAGCACGCTTGCTAGCTTGCTCTGGTTGGCATGGCTTTCCCCCAACGGCAGAGCGCTTGAGGAATCCGAAAAGGAGAAGGCGTTTCGCGTGCGCTTTGATGTGGGGCTGTGGGCACTTGCAGGGGGACTTCTCGGCGCCCGTATCATTTTCGTGCTTGTGCATTGGGGCTACTACGCAGCGCACCCGCTGGAGATCATTCAAATCTGGCAAGGCGGCCTAAGTTGGCCGGGAGCCGCAGCCGGCGCCCTGCTGACTCTGTATCTGTACAGCCTCAATACGAAACGTTCATTCTGGGATCTGGCTGACGCGCTGGCTGCGCCGGCGGCGCTGCTATCCACTGGGCTCTGGATCGGATGCCTCTTGGACCGATGCGCCTATGGGGTGGGTGGGCAGACCGGACCACTGGCTATCGTCAGCGCGGATGTCTTCGGGGTGGTATCTGCGCGTTGGCCTACTCAAGCTGTGGGAGCAGGATGCAGCGCCCTGATTTTGATCGCTGTGTTCCTGCTGCGCGATCGTCTTCCTCGTTCGGGCCTGCTGGCGAGCATCGTGTTGGCGCTATTGGCGGTCATGATGATGGCGCTTAGTCTCACGCGCGGCGACCCGATGGGCATGCTTTTGGGCTTGCGGCTGGATACGCTAGGATCGCTCGTAATCCTCGCGGT
>DAOVIK010000179.1 GCA_030673735.1 Anaerolineae bacterium | reverse complement strand
GTGACCAAGTCTTCGCATCTACCGGCATGGGATCCGGTGCTCATGCCGAGTACATTTGTCTGCCAGAAGATGGCATGGTGGCGATAAAGCCGGCCAACATGACCTATGAGGAAGCAGCAGCTATTCCGGTTGGTGGAAACACAGCGTTGCATATTCTCAGAGATGGAAGCATTCAGACCGGGCAAAGTGTTCTGATCTATGGCGCTTCCGGAAGCGTGGGCACCTATGCGGTGCAGCTAGCCAAGGCCTTTGGGGCGGAGGTTACCGGGGTTTGCAGTACGCCGAATCTAGAAATGGTGAAATCTCTGGGGGCCGATAAGGTCATTGACTACACTCAGGAGGATTTCGCAAAAAGTGGAGAGACGTACGATGTGATCTTTGACGGGGTGAGAAAGATCTCGTCCGGACGTGTTGAAGGATCGTTAAAGGAGGGAGGCGTCTTTCTAACCACTGCTTCTTCCACAGAGGAAAAACCTGAGAACCTAATCTTCCTCAAGGAGCTTGTTGAGGCAGGGAAGCTAAGTGCGGTCATTGACAGGCGCTATCCGTTGGAGCAGATAGCTGAGGCTCACAGATATGTCGACAAAGGTCACAAGAAGGGGAATGTAGTCATAACCGTGGTGCAATAAGAAGAAATCCAATCGTAACAGTGGGCGTTGTTCTCTGTATGTTGATACGCCGAAACGAGGGATACTATGAAGAAGGAAGAATTCCTGACCATACGCTGGAATAATATCCTAACTGTCGGACTAGGACTCCCCACGCTGATCTACATCGTCGTCGCCTTCTCCACTTCGCTATGGACAAAGATGGGAGGCATGATTGGGCTTTCGATCCTCGGGGTGCTGTATTGACCGATTATCGAGGGTCATACCTCCATGCGGTTCGCATGGCTCAAAGAGAATTCAACGGACTACGCTGCAATCAAGCAGGGGTTCACCCACCCGCTTTCGCTCATCAGGAAGGCCTACAATCTCGTCTTCTGGATCTTCCTGATTCCCTTCTTTACCGCGGTCGAGTACAGCACGGGCTTCATAGCTTTCACCGTGATCATCTTTATAAGGCTCGTCCTCAATCTGTATACGAACAACATTCTGGATCTCAAGCCGGAAGAATACGAGGCTTTTCCCTTTCGGATTCCGTGATTGGTTGAGATTGGAACAGACACGAACTGGGGGCAGTTATAAGCTGGGCATTCTTACGGTCATTGCCTGCTAAGCTTCCTCATCTGGATCGACCAAACCATAGCGTAGGGCCAGGACGGCTGCCTGGGTCCTGTCGGCGACGTCGAGTTTTGCCAGGATGGCGCTCACGTAGTTGCGCACCGTGCCTTCTGAAAGAAACAGCCGCTCAGCGATATCCGCGTTGGTTAGCCCTATCGCCAGCAATTTCAGCACATCCTGTTCACGATCGGTGAGGTCTTCCACGATCTTTGTGTCGGGCGCGGGGGCGCTTCGGGCGGCGTGAGCGAGGAGCTTGCCCGCGATGGCCGGATCAATGTGTGTTTCACCGGAAGCCGTGCCCTCGATTGCGCGGACCAGGTCTTCACGGGGGGTATCCTTCAGCAAGTAACCCGAAGCTCCGCTGCGTATGGCGTCGAAAACCCATTCATCCGCATCATACGTGGTCAGAACCAGGACCTTCACCCCGGGGAACTGATCGCGGATGCGCTGAGTAGCGACGATGCCGTTCATCCCGGGCATTTTCAAGTCCATGAGAACCACGTCTGGCTTGGTTTTCGGGGTCAGTTCAAGCGCTTCGGCGCCGTCTTGGGCCAAACCCACCACCTCGATACTCGAGACGGTGCTCAGGATTGCTTCCAGGCCCTGTCGGACGATATCCTGGTCATCACAGATCAAGACGCGGATCATCCACTTCCTCCACGATCAACCGAATTGAGGTTCCTTTTCCTGGTTGGCTGCTGACCTCGAGTTCCCCGCCGATCAATTGAGCGCGCTCACGCATGCCTTGCAGTCCGAACCGGCCATCCAGATCGCTGCCTCCCACGTCGAAGCCTCGCCCGTCATCCGCTACTGTCAAGGTCAAGCGTCCATCTTCTTTCGACAGATGCACGGAAAGGCGAGTCGCGTTGGCATGCTGGGCCGCGTTGGTGATGGCCTGCTCCGCGACTCGATATAGGCTCTGTTCGATGGCGGGATCGATGTTGTCGAGGCCATCGGGCACTTGCAGGTCGAGCTTAAAACCGGCCCTCGCGGCGGCAGATTCAGCCAGGTTTCGAAGGGCCAGCGACAGCCCCAGGTCTTCCAGGGCCGAGGCGCGCAGCGCCTGGATCGCACGCCGGGCTTCCTGCAAACCCTCGCGAGTGGTTTCCAGGGATTTCTCCAGCATCTCGCGCGTGATCCGGGGATTCTCATTCCAGATCGAATTCATTGCCTCCAACTGCACCGCCAGGCCGCTAAGGGTGTGTGCCAGCGTATCGTGCAGCTCGCGCGCCAGCCGGTTTCGCTCCCGGCTGGTGGCAAGTTGCTCGATGGTCTCAGCGTGGCGAGCAAGTTCTACGTTCGCTTCCGCAAGGGATACTCGCTGCTCCCGCTGGGCCCTCATCATTCGCACGATGATCGAGCCGATCAGCAGGAAGAGCAGGCTTCGAATGACCACCGCCCAGAACGCGATGGAGACATCGATGGCGAAGCCAATAGCGACCGGGATCATGATCATCAACTCGATAATGGCGATCCCGCCGATGTAGCCCACGAGAGCTTTAAAGCTGTACTGCCAACTCACGAGGATCATGGGCACCAAGAGCAGCAGCGTCAACCACCACACTCCTGCCGTGGCGCTGTCCCCCTGCAGGATGCCGGCTTGGCGAAGGATCATGCCCAGAGCTTGCTCCAAAATCGGGCTGATGGAGGCGTAGATGAGCGCCAAGGGAAGATACGCTCTTCCCAGGGTCTTGCGGAGCCAAGACCATGTTAGATAAATCAGCAGAAAGGCGGCTTCAACAAGCACGAGGAGGATAAAGAGCCGGGCTTGTTGCGCCGGCACTCGGCTTTGCAGGCGAAAGCCAACCAGGGCCAGGAACACCCGGATACCAACGAAGATCCGAAAGACCTGCAGCAAACCGGGCTCGATCGAAGTGCGCTTCATAGCCTCCATGGTAGCACAGGTAGCCACGAGAGAAATCCTGAGCAGGATCATTTTTTGGGGTGACTGGCGTCATATCGATCATGAAGGCAATAACATAGAGAGATGATTGGGTTGACTACAAATCCGATCCCTTTCTTGCTATGTTTGGAGCGCAAACCAAACTGAGCGAAGGAGGGTATTTTGATGGATAAGAAGCGATGGATCATACTGCTGGTTCTGGCAGCGACTTCAGTCCTGATGTTGAGTTCCTGCAGGATCGATGTAAGTCGCAACCCGGATGGTTCGTTGAGAGCCGAGGTCGCTGTTTCAGAAGCGACTATTCAATCCGAGATCGCCGCGGCTCTTGCCGATCCACTCATCACCAACGTGCAAGTCGACCTTCGCCAAGGCTACGCCTTCGTCTCTGGCGACCGGAAGCGCGTGCTCAGCGAGGAGACGGACACGATGACCTTCCGCTTGACGCTGGGCGTGCAAAGCGGGCATCTAACCGCTACCATATCGGATGTGGAAGTCAATGATACGCCCGTGAATCCGGCTTACATATCTGTTTGGAATGACCGCATCGCCACCCGATTGGAAGCCGCCGCAAGACGTTTCCCCAACAGCACACTGCAAGCGGTGAGCGTCAGCGAAAGTGCGCTTCACGCAACGTGGCGGATTGAAACCGCACGCAGTCGGGGGCAGTAATTCCTGGAGGCCGAGCGGGCTCGGGCTCCATGTAGCTAAGACCATACAGGCGACATCCTTCGACGAGGCCCGGGATAGAAAGCCATCAAGGCACATCCTGGGCCTCGTTGAAAGCAATGGAAGTCCTCGAGCGAAAAGGAGAGATCGAGCATGAGCAAATGGGTCATCGCAACAACGCTGAGCGTCGTCTTTCTTTCATCTTTGGCATGCGGTGCTCCTCGGACGGCGATTAGCACCGTCACCCCAACGAGAGAGATCCCACCAACACAGACTGCCACGCCAACAGCAACCATGCCGCCCATCCCCGAGGAGTACCAGGATCTTTACGACAGCCTCTCCGAGAATATTGACCGCTTCCAAGGCACCATTGATGCCCAATGGGATGGTCAAGCCGGAAGCACGGTCTTTGGAGCCGAGTTGATCATCGCCAACGGGAACCGTGGGGAGGCGCTGCTGTTGCCCGAAACGATGCAGGCCGTTCGGGTGTTCCTGGACCGTATAAAGGAAGTGGGTGTTGGGGGTGTGACGCTTCAGATCTCCGATCCGTTGCTCAGCCCGGATTACCCGCGTTCCTCGGAGTATCTTGACTTCTTCCGTGAAGTGGCCCAAGAGGTTCGTAGCAGGAGCTTGGCGCTGATGGTTGAGGCAGGCCCGGTCTTTGCGGATCCCGAGTATTCGAGGGTCCAGTACGATTGGTCCGGTCTGACGGCGGATCAGTTCTTCCAGATG
>DAOVIK010000123.1 GCA_030673735.1 Anaerolineae bacterium | reverse complement strand
TTGGCGGTTTCTTCTGCGGGAGCGCGGTTGCGGAAGAAGTTGATCGCTAGATCGGCGCCTTCTTCCGCCAGACGAAGGGCGATGGCGCGACCGATGCCGCGTCCCGATCCTGTTACCAGCGCGACCTTGCCCTGGAATCGCATGCCGACCTCCTTGACCAAGCACATGCCCTCGAAGGGGTTTGAGATATCCTACCACCGGCCTGCTTCCTTTGGAATAAAAGAGATGTTACCCTGCGTTATCGACTTGTGTAACGTTTACAGGAATAATCCGTTTCATGTTTGAGAGCCAAAATGTGGCCCATGCCGACGCTGAGCTGATTTCCCGCGCCCAGGCTGGGGAAAATGAAGCGTTTGGCGAGCTCTACGAAAGATACGTAGCGCTGATCTATCGCTACGTACTCGCTAGGGTGGATGCCGAAAGCGATGCCGAAGACATCACCGAAGTCGTCTTCTTGCGAACCTTCAAAGCCCTGCACCGTTACATAGAGCGTGGTCGGCCCTTTTCAGCTTTTCTATATCAAGTGGCGCGTAATGCGCTGGTCGATCACTACAGGCAGCAGCGCAAGACCGAATCGATCGAGGCTGCAGAGAAACTGCCAAGCCTCGCGCCGGATCCGGACGAAAGTCTGATTGCCAAAGAACGAGCGGTCGTTCTGAGAAGGGCTTTGGCCGAGCTTCCAGCGGATTATCAGGAGGTTATCCGGCTTCGTATCATGCTCGCGCTGCCAACCACGATAGTGGGAGAATGGCTGGGCCGGAGTGAAGGAGCTGTGAGAGTACTGCTCCACAGGGCGCTCAAGACCTTGCGCCGACAGCTGGTGGGTTCAATATGAGCAAAAGAGAGCGAAGGCAATCCAAGATCCTGGACGGATGCTTGGATAGCATTTTGACCGGAGAAGTGACGGTAGGCGAGAGCCTGCGCGAATTCCCAGGGGATGTGCAGGAACTGACGCCACTGTTGACCTTGGCTTTGGAAACCCGAGAGAGTCTTGAACCGGACTATCCGAAGCCAAGTTTCGTTGCCGCCAGCATCAGACGAATCCTCTCAAGAATATCTGCCCGACAACAACAGTCAAGACGACCGCGGGCCGGGATCAGGCCTTCGTGGCGGTGGAAGCCGGCACAGGTCTTCATCAGCTTGATGTTGGCCATCGGCATCCTGGCGATCAGCACGGGCGTAGTCCAAGCGGCGAACGCATCACTGCCAGGCGACGCTCTTTACGGATTGAAGCGCGGCCTTGAGCGTGCCCGTCTGGCGGTCAGCTGGAGCGCCTCCGGCGACATGCGGCTGCTTGCTGAATTTGCCAGCACGCGTCTGGCGGAACTGGAGGCATTGCTCGCCGCGAATAGGCTCGGAGACTTGGACCTTGCACTGGACGGCTTCGAGGATGCTCTTTTTGGTCTCACTGGCTTGGCCGGTGGAGCAGCTACCGGGCTCGACCCCGGTTCAACGGAATTCATCCTTGAGCGCTTGGCGCACCATCAGGAAGTCCTGGCTCGCGTCCGCGAGCAAGTACCTGAGCAGGCTCAACCGGCAATCGACCATGCCATGGAGCGGTCACTGCATAGCCAGGAAGTCATCCAGTTGTTGCATATGGGAGGCGATCCAAGTGATCTAGCTCCTGGTCAGACGCGAACCCCACCGGGTCTGGAGCTAACTCCGCCGGGGCAGGAGAGAACCCCACCGGGTCAGGCGCGAAAAGGCACACCAACACCAACTCCAACGCCCACTCCTGAGCCTCCGATACCCACGCCGACGGAGGAGCCAACGATTCATGTGAAGGACATTGATGCGTACATCACTGGTGGACGCAGCAACCAGCAGGTCAGGGTGACAATCAGTATTGCCATGGGCAGCGGCGGCAATGTAGATGGAGCCACAGTAACAGGCAGTTGGACTGTTTCGGGTTCGGATGCGCAGTTCTCTTGCATCACCACAGGATCGGGCAAATGTACGATCCGGAGTGGGAAGCTTCCGGGCGAAGATCAAACGACCTTCACGATCACGAGCGTCACCCACCCGGCGTACAGCTATGTGCCGGCGGATAATTCAGATCCCGACGGCGACAGCAACGGCACTGTAATAACGATCGAATTGCCTGAATAGACTCGAACTCAAGTTGCGGGTATTTGACCGCTGTGCAATTCATAGCTGGCATGGAGTACCCCGTACCTCTTGGGAAATAGGAAGCACACAAGGGGGATTGCAGCCGGGGTATTAATGGCCAGGGCGCCGAACAATCCAAAGGTCCATGAGGCGCTATGAAAGGCGTCAGGCGCGGTCCACGTTGGTGGAAGGCACAAGGATCCACAACTCAAGAGCGCTCATCGTAGTCGAGAAATCCAAATAGCCGCGTTTCAGGGGAAGAGATTCTCCCGAAACGCGGTGTTAGGTTTTGGTTGTTTTGTGGTAGTATAAATGGCATAGAATAGGGGCGAAGGTGCAAGCGATGCCGTACCCCGACCATGTCAATCGCACGACTCTGCCTTGGTCTCGTATTCCAATCTCCTAGATATGGCATTTGCCCGGAAGGAAGCTTGGGATATCCTATTACCGGGCTGCTTCCTATAAGGCTTGTGGCATGCCACCCTGCCTTATCGCTTGGCGTAACAGGTGCAGGAGCATCACGTTTCATGTTTGAAGGCTTGTATGCGGACCCGGCTGATGCCGAGCTGATTGCCCGGGCTCAGGATGGGGAAACTGAGGCGTTTGGCGAACTCTATGAGAGATACGTAGCTCTCATATTTCGCTACGTCTTGGCCAGGGTGAATTCCGAAAGCGACGCCGAAGACCTTACGGAAGTGGTCTTCATGCGTGCTTTCGAGGCCCTGCCCAGGTATAAGGAACGTGGTCGTCCTTTCTCGGCCTTTCTGTATCAAGTGGCGCGCAATGCGCTGGTCGATCATTACAGGCAGCAACGCAAGACCGAATCGATCGAGGCTATCGAGAAGCTTCCAAGCCTGGAGCCGGATCCGGATGAGGGTTTGCTTGCAGAGGAACGTGCAATTGTGCTCAGGAAGGCTCTGGCCGAGCTTCCCCCTGATTATCAGGAGGTTATCCGGCTGCGCATCATGCTCTCGCTGCCAACGGCGGTCGTGGGAGAGTGGCTGGGACGGAGCGAAGGAGCTGTAAGGGTGCTGCTCCATAGGGCGCTCAAGGCTCTACGACAGAACACAGTGGTATCCAATGAGTAAGTGGGAGAAGAGGCAATCCAGGATCCTGGACGAATGCCTGGACAGCATTTGGACAGGAGAGTTGACGGCGGGCGATATCCTGCGCCAGTTCCCAAGCGAAGAGCAGGAACTGAGGCGGATGTTGAGCTTGGCCGTGGAAGTGCGAGATTGCCTTGCACCGGACTACCCGAAGCCAAGATACGTTGGTGTCAGCCGCAGGCGCGTTCTCTTAGGCGTAGCTCACCGGCTATATCGATCAGCTTTTCCAAGAATACCGGCGAAGCCCGCGCGGCGCTGGAGGCCGGCGCAAGTCTTCATCAGCCTGGTGCTGGCCATCGCCATCTTGGCGACCAGCACGGGCGTAGTCCAAGCTGCGAACGCTGCGCTCCCCGGCGACGCTCTCTACGGCGTGAAGCGCGGCATAGAGGAAGCTCGACTGATTGTTTCATGGAGCGATTCCGGCGACATGAAGCTGCTGGCTGAGTTTGCCGGAACGCGTCTGGCAGAGCTTGAGGTGTTACTAGAGGCGAACAGACATGGAGACCTTGCGCTTGCGCTGGAAGGCTTTGAGGAATCGCTGTTCGATCTCACGAGCTTGGCTGGTGAAGCCGGCGCTGACATACCAATCGATACGCTGGACTACATTCTTGATCGCTTGGCACATCTTCAGGAGGTGTTGGGTCGCGTCCGTGAGCAAGTGCCTGCGGATATTAGACCCGCGATTGAGCAAGCCATGGGGTGGTTAGGCTACAGCCTGGGTGTCGTCCAGCAGCTGCGCCAAGAAGATGTTGTAGTCGATTTGCCTCCAGATCTGGATCCCTCACCAACCGACCAGCAACCAATCCCGCCGGGTCCGCAGCACACGCCCACAAATACTGCCTCTCCCACTGCGTCGAGCATACCGACTTCAACCCCCACGGCTACGAACACACCCACGCACACTCCAACACACACGCCGACATACACGCCTACGCCGACCCCCACCTACACGCCAACTCCGGACCCATGCGTGGATCTCACCTTGGCCAACTTCTCAATCAATGGGCAGCAATTGAGTTGGTCCATTACGAATAGCGGGTCAACCACAGTTACGATCACCGCCATTTATCTCAATTGGCCAACCGGCAACCTGATTTTGGACAAGATCGAGTTGGGCGGTGACGCCATTTGGGATCTTAAGGACAGCTCTCCACCGACGGATATCAGTTCCGGCTGGAAGGGCGGCGTGAGCAGGAGCATCGGTGCCAGTGCAACAGAATCGCTGATGTTCCAATTCGGAGAGCCGGCGGCTCCTTCCCCCTATATACTGCGTGTCTCATTTGACAATGGCTGTACGCTCCGGTAGGTTGATCAATCCCCATTTCGAACATCCTCGGAACCAGTTGAGCGCGAGCATTCCACAACTTGTCGCGTTCGAATCTCGAGTCGCTCCCGGCTGACTGCTTTGCGGTCCTCCGCTGTGATTGCTTGCCATCATGCGCGCCTGCAATTTCAGTTCTTTGAGGTCTCTGGGTTCATATGCGTGGGCCATTTCCAATGGAATTCGCGGAATACGATTCTGCCTAATTTCCAACTGTAACGCGGACAGGAGTTATACGTTTCACATTTGAGGGCTTGTATAAAAAACCTCTCCGATGCCGGGCGGATGCCCGGTCTCAGGCATGAATTAACCTAGGACGTGTTGCGAGCGCTACGAGGCATTGTGGTTCTTTGGTATTCGCTGCGTCGTGACAAACTCGAATGTCGCTCCACCAATGGGGGACAAGATTCGATGACGAAGCCGACGAGAAGGCAATCCAAGATACTGGATGAGTGCTTGGGGTATATCTGGGCGGAGCAGTCCACAGTAGAAGAGTGCCTGCGCCTGTTTCCCAATGAAGCCGAGCGCCTAGCGTCGATCTTGACCTTGGCGGCGGAGGCGAGGGATTATCTCGCGCCGAGCAGGCCAAAGCCGAGTTTCATTGCCGCTAGCCGCAGGCGCATTCTCTTGGACGTATCTCATAGGCTATACAAAGCAACTCTGCCTCGGCCACAGACGAAGCCCGCGTGGCGTTGGAAGCCGGCACAAGTCTTCATCAGTCTTATGCTGGCCATCGGCATCCTGGCGATCAGCACGGGTGTTGTCCAAGCCGCATACGGGGCACTCCCAGGCGATGCTCTTTACGGCATGAAGCGCGGCCTGGAAGGCGCCCGTTTGGCATTCACATGGAGCGACGAGGGCGACATTCGACTGCTGGCTCAGTTTACCGACACTCGTTTGGCTGAGCTTGAGGCGCTATTGGCTTGGGATCGGTATGAGGATCTTGAGGATGCCCTTGAGGGCTATGAGGAGGCGCTATCAGCGCTTATGGCCTTGGTCGCAGACTCAGATTCTGACCTCGATCCCGAGTTGATGGAGTATGTTCTGGTGCGCCTGGTGCATCATCAGGACGTGCTGGCCCGCGTAAGAGAGAGGGTGTCTGTGGTTGCGATGGTAGGGATCGACCACGCCATCGAGCACTTGAGTCTCTGCCTAGCTGCGTTTGGGTATGAATTGCCGGTCGTTATGAATGATCTGGATCCAATCGATTATCCGTTCTTGGCGGACGATCCTGGGGAGGATGCATCGGACGCGAACTGTCCGTTCGAGCACGGTGACGACGATGATGACGTTGATGACCAGGGCGACGACCAGGGCGGCGACGACGATGATGACGATGATGACCAGGGCGACGACCAGGGCGGC
>DAOVIK010000335.1 GCA_030673735.1 Anaerolineae bacterium | reverse complement strand
TCCGATCTCCTGGATGACGCCGGCTGGCAGGACCTTGACGGCGATGGGATACGAAGCCATGACGGTCGTGATCTGGAACTGCTCCTCGTTGTGCCCCCCTGGGGCTCGAATCCTGAGGCCGGACAACTTGTGGCCGCAGCATGGGAGGCGCTTGGCGCCCGAGTGACCATCGAAGTGGCGCCCGGCTTCGGCCGCTTGAAGGAAGCTCAAACGGCCGGGGAGTACAACGCCATCGGCATCAACTTCTTCGGGGCCGATCCCGATTTGTTGCGGTCGTTCTTCTCCAGCAGCGGTCTGTATAACTGGACAGGTATTGATGACCAGGATCTCAACCAACTGCTGCTGCTTGCTTCAAGAGAATGGCTCGACCGCGACATGCGTGGAGAATTCTATGCCCAAGTCGCTGAGGTTCTGCGCGACCAGGCGCTGATTCTGCCTCTTCGGGACTACGTGAACATAATCTTGACCAACGATCGAGTTAGCGGCTTGCACTTCTCCGCTCAAGGGTGGTCCCCATTTCTGATCGATCTGCACCTAGAACCCTAGCGGGTACGATCCTGCGCCGAATCCTCGAGGGTTTGCTGACTGCCTGGTCAGCGGCAAGCTTGACCTTCTTTGCCTTGCGCATCGGCGTTGGGGATCCCGTCGATAGCCTTCTCTCTCAGGGTTTGGCCACTCCCGAGCAAGCCCAAGCCTTGCGCCACAACCTGGGCTTCGATCTGCCGCTGTTGCAGCAATACTTGCGCTACCTGCTGCAGCTGTTGCGCGGCGATTTAGGGACCTCGCTCTATACCGCAAGGCCGGTAGGCACCGTCATCGCAGAGCAATTCTCTTCCACCATTCAGCTTGCGCTCGGTGCATTTGTCTTTGCAATCCTTCTAGCTCTTCTGCTCGGGATTCTATCTGCCTGGCGAGAGGATACGCGCAGCGGCTGGTTCGCCAGCACGATTGCGGGTTTGGCCACCGCCCTCCCCGTGGCCTTCACCGGCGTGATCGCGATTCTGGCGCTAAGCTTTGTGATTCCGTTGCTCCCTTCAGGAGAGTTAACGGGATGGCTGCAGCGCAATTTTCTTCCCGTGCTGGTTCTCGGTTTTGCCTCCGCGGGTGGGATCGCGCGCGTGGTGCAAGCCGGGCTTCGCGAGACCATCGATACTCCCTACGTGATGGCCGCGCGCGCACGCGGCATCGGAGAGATCCGCTTGCTGCTGATACACGCTCTGCAACCAGCCTTGCCACCCGTTGTGAGCATGAGCGCCCTGCAGGCCGCGTTTCTACTCACCGGAACCGTGGTGACCGAAACCGTCTTCGCCCGGCCCGGACTGGGACGTCTCCTTGTGAGTTCCATCCTCCAGGGCGATTATCCCGTAGCCCAAGGCATCGTGGTCCTGGCAGCTATTCTCTACACGAGTACCGGCCTCATTGCAGATCTAGTGAGTTTGGCGTTGGATCCAAGAATGCGGCGAGTGATATGACCATGCGCTGGACGATTTGGGTTTCTCTGGCATGGCTTGGCGCGGTGATCCTGGTCAGCGCGCTGGCTCCCATCCTCGCCTCATACGATCCCTATATGCCGGTCGCCGAACCGCTATCAGCGCCCGCGCTCACGATTCCCCTGGGTACCGACGCCTTGGGGCGGGATTTCTGGTCGCGCATCGCACATGGAGGCCGCATCAGCCTGAGCGCCTCCTTGGCTGCCGCCGCGATCGCCGTCCTAGTAGGAACTGGCGTGGGGCTCGCATCGGCGGTATGGGAGCGCTGGCTCGATCGCCTGATGCTCTGGGCGACAAACACCGCCCTGGCCATACCCGGATTGCTTCTCGCTATGCTGCTCGTTGCGGTGATGGGGCCGGGCATGGGGGTAGTCGTGCTTGCGGTGGGATTTGGGGGTGCTCCAGCCTTTGCCCAGCCTGCACGCATCATGTTCAAGCAGCTTCTCTCGAGCGAGTATGTGACTGCCGCCCAGGCGGTGGGCGCTACCAGGCGCCGTATTGCCCTGCGCCACATCCTGCCTAATGCGCTGGGAGAGATCATCTCCCTGGCAACTACGCACCTGGCCTGGGCATTTATGGGCATCACCACACTGACGTTCCTTGGGCTAGCGGGGGATCCCTCACTCCCAGAGTGGGGCGCGATGCTGGATCAAGGGAGAAAGCACTTGATCGAAACGCCGCTGCTTGCGCTCCTGCCCGGAGCGATCATCAGCCTCACGGTGTTATCCACCCACGCCATCGGCGACCACCTCAGCCAACTACCGGGAGGGAAGAGGCAAGCTTGACCACGCGCCCAGCCTCTGAGTGCACCACTGTCTGCCGCATGGAAACGTTGCCAATCCTGCTACTCCCAATCGGTTCTGAAAACCTGTGAGTATGGGAAGATAGAGCGAGGGATTCTTGCTCTTGATCAAGCCGCTCCGCGGAGGCCTTCGAGCCAGGATCGAATTTCCGCCAGGATCTCATCTCCAACGCCAGGACGGACGTCAAACCAGTGAATACGCGCATCGTCGGGTTTGAACCAGTTCGCCTGTCTGCGAACGAACTGCCTAGTGGCGCGGCGAATTTCTGTCACGGCCTCTTCTTCACTGATTTCCCCCT
>DAOVIK010000204.1 GCA_030673735.1 Anaerolineae bacterium | reverse complement strand
GTTGGTCAAAAGAATGTTTTAGCATAATACCGAAGATCGTGACTAGCGAACCAAAGAGACCTCCAATCAGGGCAAGAGCTGCAGCAATAATCTTGGCGCTTGCTTCTGATCCGGTGAAGTCGAATAGATCGATTTTCCATAGAAATCCGACAAAGGCGATAAATACAATCAGCACGCTTGCCGCTACACCTATAATCCAGCGATTGTCAGTATTCATGTTTCCTCCCAGTTAGCGGAAACTTCAATTTTGATAACTTAATTGTCACTATGGAGCACGTTTAACCCTAGCTGATACTATCCCGAATTCCTTCCCCTCTTGCTCGCCGTGGAGTGTGCTACGCGGTAATTCTTCCTCATAACCTCCCCAATACGCGCGCGATGCGGAAGATCATCGCCAGCGGTTTCCCAGCGGATATTCATATGAGGAGTTACTTCTCGCTTACGAGGGCAATGATGAAACTGCGGAGATGAATCAGAAACGAACGAGGTTTCAGCGCTTCTTTGCATTAGCGTCAATCAAGCTACCGATGCTTGGATTGTACAGCATCAGCAGATCGCAATCAACGCGGTGAGATCGCGAGAGAGGCATGAACTCTTATGCAAGATCCTGCGCGAGAGCGAAGGATGATTGTACCTAACGTCCAGGAACACAATTGCCATTAGCAGTAGCCCTACCGGCCACGAGCTGAGCGGCGGCGCCAGAATCCGAGCGATGGGAAAAGAGCAGCGCGCGTCAATTGCACAGAACCAACGAATCGTGTTGGGATGCCAGTTTCTTTACCTGAGTCAGACGAGCCTAGGGTTTAGCTCCTAGGTCCTCAAGGATCCGAGTAATTTCCTTGTGCCCCTCAGCCTTCGCCATGCAGAGCGCAGTCTCCGTGTACGCGTTCTCCGCGTTGATGTTGGCTCCGCGAGATATCAGCTCCTTGACAACTTCAAGATGCCCTTCCTGGGCGGCGAGAATGAGGGCGGTCCACCCGCCAGGAGCGACGCTGTTCACGTCTGCCCCATGGTCGAGTAGTTGGATCACCTTTGCGAGATCGCCCTCGCCTGCTGCCTTGACAAGTTCATCTGCCATTGGTCGGCTCCTTTCGAATCGCTTGATAAATTGGTGTTATCGCGTCCTGCCCAACGGCATCGAACTCACCCGTCAGGCGGGTGTGCAGCATGCCTTACTGCCCAAGAGAACAAACAATGACGAAATTGCCTTCGAATTAGAGCTGCGATAGCTTGGTCGGCTGCAGTGATTTGCTTGCGCGCCGAGAGTAAGGCTGCTTCAGAAGATACTTTGATGCAACGCTAGCCCTCGAAGTTCAAGATGTAGAGAAACCAGTGCCAATTGTCCCAGGGCTCAGAAGGAGAGGACCATTCGTCTTGATACTTGTATTCGAAACATCCATCGCTCACGTGATGATATTCCCGAGGCGAATATACTACATCATCTGGTGAAATGTAGAAGAAACACAGCGATGTCTTCCCTATGTTTTCATTGCGTATTACGATGTAAGTTGCATCTTCTCTGGAAATAAACATATCGTTCGTCAGTCTTCCCGACAATTTAGTGACCTTAGTGCTGCTCATTTCTGCCTCCTTGTGTTGATAGTTTCAGCACCGCCGTCGCTCCGGCGCGCTAACGATGGAGTTAGGCCGCCAAACCAGATACTGTGGCCGCATCGACGCTCCCCAGCATCTATTTCATGTACACGACCATGAACGAATACCCATCTTGCGTGCGGAACTCTGCCTGGAAGCTCAGCAGACCGATTCCCAGTCTCATCTGGAGTATTCGCACAGCACCCTCAATACCTGCCGTACTGGCGGCGTCCGGCAAGGATGGCCCTCGCATGGTCTTGATGCGCGTGCCGGCCTGGATTTGGGATTTGTGTTCCGCCACGATGCGTTCGACGAGTCTGCGCTCGGATTGCTCGTAAGCAGGCGACACGCTATCAGTCTGACCGCAAATGAGGACGCTATGGAACGTGCCGTGTAAAGGTTCAGCCTTTTTCCCAGGAATCTGTGTCGGTTTCTCTTTTCCGAGAAGTTTGCGCAGGAAACTCATCTCGCATCTCCTTATTTCAAACGCAGCACAGGCAACAAAGTAGGTTATCAATGTGTCCGCGACTTGGCAGCTTATCGACCGCGCATCAGGCGCACAGGCAAGCCAAATGCGATCGCGCAGCGCGTGTCGGCTGCATGCGTTGGTTAGGCACCGAATTTATGCTGCCCCTTCCCCTCAATCGTCCTCAATCAAAGAAGGTGCTCAGATCTATCCCCTGTCCGTCCGGCAACTCTAGCCTGTAGCTCCCGTAGTCCGATCCCCTTGATAACGAATAGATCAGTATGTACCCCTCCACTATCCCCTCATCAATGCTAATTCCATATCGCTCCGCTTGATACTCCTGCCCACTGCTCTCCAATCGTCCGTTCCGAAGCAGCCATGCACAATACTCCATATTGTCCGACGACCGCCCATCCAAATCCATCAGCAGCGTCAAGAAGATGTCCGAGCTATTATCGGGATAGACTGCTCCTCCAGATCCACCTTCCAAGCTCTCATCTGTGTACGCATCCAGCAGCAGCACCCTCAGGTCCCCCGTTACCGTCATTCCTATCGAATCTACAATTCGGACATTTTCTACGACGATCGGCTCGTCTATCCCTGCAATCAATGCCGGCGTAGGGGTCGCTGCCGGCGTAGGCGTCGCTGGCGGTGGAACTTGTGTTGATGTGCCTCCACTCAGCCCACAAGACATTGACAACGCCAATACCGATAGAGCCCCGCTCAGCCGCAGCCAGAACCGCATCTGATTCATCTCCTCATTGCCTCCTTCAATTGATTCGTATCGATCCAGCTTCCTTACTGGGTACCTAACAACCTCGAACTGATGGCTGGGCATGACTACGAACCATGTAAATGCCCCGCGCACCGGGTCAGATCCATCTAGTTGCTAGGCGGATAAACCTACGCTCGCCCCGTTTCCTTCAGAATCCTCTCTCAGGAAGAACCAAATAAACCCCACCGTCAAACCCACACACTTCATTAACATATGCGAGCACGCGCAGAGCTGCCTCACTGACCTCGGGGGGACGCTGGAGATTGTCTATAGTACCGTCTCTTGACGTGAACGTCATTCGCTTCCAACCCGTGCGAAGTGTGGCGATGTCATCTTTTACCTCACTCGGCGCAATAGCTTCTAGCTGTTCGTAGTATTCGTTAATCTGCGTCTCGTTTCTTCCCTCTGCGCTCGTCCTGGCAATGGTGCAGAATTCCTCTGCAGAACCACCACACGAAGTTAATAGCAGCGAGGAAAAAGAAAGCATCGCGGTAAATAGTAATAGCGATTTACTTCTGCTCACTGCTCGTTACTCCCTAATATGAACATGAATCTCCGATCAATTGCTTGGCCACTTTGATATGACGCAACTGGATCAAGCCAACCTTGCAATATCATCATTCATGTTTTGATGACGTTACACTTGAGAGCCAAATCCTCTTCACCTTGGCAACAACTGTGCTCCCCCAGTGCAGAAGCCTCTGAGGAATGATTTCTCGCAATGGGTAGAAAACGAGGAGCCTCGTAAGCGCCCCCTTTCTATTCCATGAGGATATGAAGGTAGATAATAAACATCGATCTTGGCTTTGAAGAAAGATGATTGACCAAGAATCCATATCAACTTCGAGCCAAGCACCATGATGAACCTTGCTGGCCATATTCTCCAATCGAGAGTCATCGCCCCCGTTGATCTTGGTTCATCATTCATCACATATCGAAGCATTAAGCTGGTCACAACGGTCAATTGCATCAGAAGCCAATGGCCCCCATAGCTCGGAAAAGGTGTTCGACACTGCCTCATAACAGACGCAGCCAAAATAGGCATCAGAAGGGGATTCATTGCACCACAGGATTACCACTGGGGGGTATTCGACTACTTCCACTGGCAATCGCACAGAGTCCTTTCCCTCAGCCGCCAGGGATACCTCGCCCGAAACACGCATGCCCTCATAGCAGCGTCCAGCTCCGTTGTAGGTCTCGGCAAGAGCCGTACCAGTAATGTCCACTGTCAGAACGGCATCGCATACTCCCCGAGACGGATCCACCTGAATGCCTAGCTCTTCAAGGACACACCTGAT
>DAOVIK010000175.1 GCA_030673735.1 Anaerolineae bacterium | reverse complement strand
GGTGAAGGTCATGCCTGGGGAAAGTTGCTGGGAGTTGTCGCTGCTGATATAGGGGTGTTCGTGGCCTTCGAGGCCAATGCCATGTCCGGTGCGGTGGATGAAGTGCTCGGCATGGCCAGCATTAGCGATCACTTGGCGCGCCGCGGCGTCGACAACAGAGCAGGCGGTCCCGGGTTTCACGGTGGATCGAGCGGCGGCATTGGCCTGCAGAACGTGCTCGTGAATTGCCGCCAGTGTGCTGTCCGCTTCGGCGAGGGCAAAGGTGCGGGTGATATCGGAGACGTAGCCATCGACTTGTGCTCCCCAATCGAAGAGCAGGGCGTCCGTGGCTTGAAGGCGACGGTCGCCAGGGGTGGCGTGTGGCATGGCGCTGTTGGGGCCCGAGGCCACGATGGGAGCGAAAGGCACTCCCCCTTGGGAGCCTGCGCGCATCAGCTGCATAACGAGTTCGGAAGCCAGCTCGCGTTCGCTCATTCCCAGGCGGATGAGCGGCAAAGTGGCAGTGAGAGCCTCTTGGGCAATGGAAACCGCGCGCCGCATGGCTTCGATCTCCTGTTCATCTTTGATCACGCGGACGGAAGCCAGGGCTGCGTCGGCGGATACGATGGTCGCATCGGGCGCCGCGATCTGGAGAAGCTCCAGCTCGAACACGCGCATGCGCAAGCGCTCGACGCCGAGGCGCTGGGAATTGAGATCAAGCAGGGATTCGGCCCGGGCGAAGGCGGCGCTGCGAGAGGCTTCTTCTTCACCATACGTGATGAGTTCAGCTTCGATGAGGGATGAGCGGCCCTTTTCGGCCTCAAGTTCAGGAAGTATGAAAAAGGGCTTGGCGTCGAGAGGAAACAAGCCAAGGATGGGTCGCTCCATCATGTGGAACGAGAGGCCGGTCAGGTAGCGCAGATTGGGTCCGGGCATGAGAACGGTGAGGGTCAGATCTTCGCGCTGCATACCTTGGAAGAGACGCGAGAGGCGTTTCTGAGGCATATTTACCTCCATGAATGCGCGATTATAGTCTCCCGCATGGAGTAGGGCAATTGGAGCGTCTTTCTGAGCAGATTAAGCGGTTCGGAGCAATGATGAGACACAGGCGAAGATGAGGCAGGGCTAAAGCGGAAAATCCCCGGTGAGGAAGGGGTTGAAGCGCCGCTCTTCACCTACCGTTGTGGCAGGACCATGGCCGGTGAGCAGGCGTGTATCGTCCGGCATAGATAGTATCTCGCGTTTGATGCTGTCGAGCAGTTCCCCCGAACTGCCGCCTGGCAAGTCGGTGCGGCCGACAGAGCGCTGGAAGATCAAATCGCCACAGAAGATCAAAGAGGCTTCTCGAAGCACGAACACTACGTGTCCGGGCGAGTGCCCTGGCGTGTGGCGGATATCGAAAGTGTGCTGGCCGAACTTGAGTTGTGTGTTGCTCTCGTAATCGATGGTGGGCTCGGGACCAGGGTCGAAGGAGGAGAAGCCGAAAACCTGAGCTCCGCCGCCGGAGGCGCGGATGAACTCGTCGGCGGAGTGCATTCCGATGGGAATCGGTGTTTCGGAGGCGTTGATGACGTCAGCGATGCCGCCGATGTGGTCAAAGTGTGCGTGCGTCACGGCGATCTCGGCGATGCGCCAACCTCTATTGGCAGCCTCCTCGGCAATGCGCTCTCCGTGCCAAGCGGGATCGATGAGCAACGCGCTTTTTGTTGCGGGATCACCGATGAGGTAGGTATTGGTCTGAGCCGGTCCGAGGACCAAGCTGGTGATGACGAACTGATCCTCGTGATGTTCTTCTTCTTGAGACAACGCTGATGCTCCTATGCGCTTGGCAATTATGCGGGGCCAGTCGCTTGCCGTCGATGGTTCTCGTCGGTTCCATGAGGGTCCAGATGCTTTGAACCTTTGGCCTCGAAGGCCCGTGGCTTTGTATCCGTATTGCGCAAGCAATGCTCCATCAGGTGCTTGCTAGGGCTCGGTGTATTTCACACGCAGGACTGCCATACCGAAGCGGACCACGTCCGCTTCATCATCTCCATCCGAGGCAACTTCGTTGAACTGCAGGCGGATTTGGAAACGGACACTGCCGACCTTGTCCTGCAGTGCGGTCCTGAAGGCGTCGCTGATGATTGGCTCCTCCAAATCGGCAGCATCGCACCAGCGAGCGAGCGCGCCCGACACCGGACCGGTGATGTAGTCATCGCTGTCCATCGTTCCATAGTCATGCTGGTAGGCGCGCAAGCACTGCAGGTCGGCAAATGGCGAGCCCAATGTAGTGAAGTCGCTGAAGTCAACCTGAACTTCCTGGATGGTAGAACCGGCGGGGATGGGGGAGATGATCCAGGTCATGAAGGCTTGCATCGAGTTACCGTCAGGGAAATCGCCCACATTTTCGGGCGCACCGGTGGTGCCATTCGAGAGAACATATCCGCTGATCGGTTCAGTCACGAACAAGACGATGTCGTAGCCGCTGCTCGGAGTTTCGGTTACAACGATCCTGACCCACAAGGTGATGATGTCGCCCGTGGGGCCGCTTAGATAGGCTCCTTGCGGACTGCGCAATCTCCATACGCCTTGATAGGTTCCCGGTGTTGAGGGAGCTATAATCTCGATCGATAGATCTACGCTGTCGTCAGGCTCAACCGATCCTGTGATTGCCTGAACTGAAGGTCCGCCCATTTGATCGCCGGCGGCAAAGACAAGCTGGTACGAAGTGGTCCATATGCAGGTACCGCCGTTGTAGATGCGCCAGATCTTCTGGATGGAAGCCTCGGGCAAGACTTCGGTGTCATCGGGAATGGTGACATCGACATCGGCGCCATAGGTAGCTATGTTCGTGCATTCATCCGGATCCTGGGTCGGTGTGATCGTGGCTGTGGGAGTTGACGTCGGGCTTGGAGGCAAATCCGCCTGCGATTCTGGCGGCTGAGGGGTGATGGTCGCGGTGGGTCCGGTATCCTGCGTCTGAATGACGCCCATGGCAACCAGCGTTTCGTAAGCGGATGTTGCCGCCAGTTCTTCATCCGATGAACCGGGTTCGGTCGGGGCGCAGGATACTGCAAGATACGCCAGGCCAAGCCAAAGGGCAGCAAGGAGCAAGGAGCGGTAGCGCATCTTTCACTTCCTCCGGGATTCAGTCTTGATCCAATCTTGCGCGCCAGCAATCGGATACAGATGCAAGCCATAGCCGGAACACGTGATTGCTATCGTGAGAGTTTGGTGATACCGATCATGCGGCGTGATGCGCGGATATTTGATCCGCTGCTATGATCTGTGTGTTGAAATCATGAGACAAGGCGCAAGGACTATAACACAAGTTGTGACCGACATGAAAATGGCTTTCCATATCGATCAGGAAGCGATTATCATATTCTCTGCTCGTGTGTCCAGGCTTCGAGACTAGATAGCGATTTCGATTGAGAAGTGATGACGGCCTCTGAGTTTGTGCTGCCTCAAGAGCATCAATATGATCGGCGCGGTCCGATGCGCTGGATCACCTCGCACGCCTTGCGCCATTGGGGGCTCCTGGCAGGCATGATCATAGGCGCCTTCGGCAATGCCGCGCTTGCCGCGGCGGTTCCCATACTGATCGGCCAAGCCTTCAACGGTATCCTGAACACGCCCCCCGATCTGGCTCTCTTGGGACGCGTGGCGCTCTGGATCATGGGCACGCAATTCGTGCGCGGGATCCTGCAACTGGCACGCAACTTCAGCGCCGAGCTAACGGCGCAACGCCTAGAGCGCGACATTCGAGATGAGCTCTACGTCAGCCTGCTTGGCAAGAGCATGACATTTCACAACCGGCAGCCGGTAGGCGACACGATGGCGCGTGCCACGAATGATGTGCGCGAGATCAACTTCATGTTCAACCCGGGCCTCAATCTCGTGGTTGGGTCGGGTAATTTTCTGATCATGCCGCTTCTGGTGGCGCCGACTTACCACCCCTCGCTAGTTCTGGTGCCGTCGCTCTTCATCGTTTTCTACGTGCTTGCTCTCTGGCAGTACCTGGGGGAACTGCGGCCAATCTCGGATGCCGTACGCAAGGCGTTCGGGAAGCTGAATGCGCGCTTGGCTGAGTCGATCGACGGCATCGAGGTCGTCAAGGGGAGTGCGCAGGAGGATGAAGAAGTCTCCCGTTTTACTCGCAATGCTAGAACCTTCCGCAACGCCTACGTTCGCCAGGGTGAGGTGGAGGCGCGCTTCCTGCCCCTGCTGATGCTGGGCTTGGCAATCGCAGGCGCGCTATTGCACGCTTTGATTCTCTTTCGCCAAGGCGAATTGGACGTGGGCCAAGTGGTGGCGTATGTTGGCCTGATCGAGTTGTTCGGCTTCCCGACGTTCGTGTCTCTGTTTGCATATTCCCAAGTCTCGTTGGGTCTGGCAAGTGGACGACGCATTCTTGCATTGATCAACCGCAAGACCGAACTCGATCGCAATCCCGGCGGACATGCACAATCGATGAAAGGCCAGGTTGAGTTTCGCGACGTTGGGTTCAGTTACGATGGCGGGGAAAAGAGCCTGGATGATATCGCGCTAAGCATCGAGCCGGGAAAGACGCTGGCCGTTGTGGGCCAGACGGGTTCAGGGAAGACCACGCTTGCGAACCTGATCAACCGCATTCACGATGCGTCCGAAGGACAGGTCTTGGTGGATGGCATCGATGTGCGC
>DAOVIK010000361.1 GCA_030673735.1 Anaerolineae bacterium | reverse complement strand
GACTTCGAGGCTGAGCTCCTGGAAAGCATCTTCCCCGGAGGCTCACGCAAGAAGAAACTCAGCGACTTGCGAAACAAGTTCTACGCCCACCTTCCCGATCTCGAAAAGGAACTATACAAGGAGATGGTCCGCCGCAAGTTCTTCAAGCGAAGGCCGGATCAGGCTCGCACCTCGTGGAGGAGCATCAGCGTTCTCTTGACCGTGCTCGCGTGTGGAGGCGGCGTCTTTTCGATGATGATTGCCCAGGGCATATCCACCGTAGTTTGCGTTTTCTTGGCTCTGGGAATCACAGCCCTCAGCATGCTGTTCACCGCGCGTCACATGCCGGCCAAGACCGCCCTCGGAGCCGAAGCTGCGGCGCGTTGGCGTGCCTTCAAGGAGTATCTGGCTCGCATCGAAAAGCTCACCGACATCACGGAAGCCAGCGACCAGTTCGAGCGCTTCCTGCCATACGCCATCGCCTTCGGCATGAACCAATCATGGGTGCGTAAATTCTCGACCATGACCGAAACTCCCGCTCCTGGTTGGTATATTCCCGTGAGGGGCTGGGGCGGCGTGGGCTCGGGCACGGGGAGTGGCGCTGGCGCGGCAGGCAGGGCTCCAGCCGGCGCACCCGCAGGCCGGGGTGGATTGCAGGGCATGTCGGACTCTTTGAGCGGCGGATTACAGAGCATGAGCAACGGCCTCACCCAACTGCTCAATAACACAGGCGGCGCGCTTTCGTCCACACCGGCGCCGAGCGCCGGCAGCGGGGGGTTCAGCGGTGGATTTGGGGGTGGCGGCTTCAGCGGCGGGGGCTTCAGCGGCGGCGGAGGGGGCGGAGGCGGAGGCGGAGGCTTCGGATAACTTAGGCATATTTCAGTCATTGGTCCTCGTTGAGGAGGGTGCAACGTGAATAGTGGACGGATTGTAGGAATACTGCTGATCATCGCCGGCATCGCATTGGGTGTGATAGGTGTGGGCTGGCTGATTGCCAGCGTGGCCACCGGAAATCTGGGCGTCACAGGTGCTATCCTGGGAGGTGCGCTGTTGGCGCTTCCTATCTTGCTCCTGCTTGGCGCAGGTGTCTTCCTGCTTGTACGCAGCGGGCGCGAGGCGGTCGTGGATGCCGAGCGCGAAATCCTGCGCCGCATTCTCGACATGGTGCAGAGCAAGGGCCAGGTGCCGATCAGCGATCTGGTATTCGAGTTCAAATCCACGCGCGATCAAGTGCAGAATCAAGTCCACGCGCTGGTTGGCATGGGCGTCTTCAGCGGCTATGTGAACTGGGAAGAGGGGGTTCTTTATTCTGCTGAAGCAGCAAACCTGCGCGATCTCGATCGCTGCAAGCACTGCGGCGGCGAGCTCAAATTGGTCGGCAAGGGTGTGATCCACTGCCCGTTTTGTGGCACGGAGTACTTCCTGCCCTAAGATACCGACCTGCGAAATTCAAACCAGGGGTCCGGGATCAACCCGGACCCTTTCAGTTTTGCTTAGACCAATGCGTGCTCGACTAGAGGGGATGCCTAGCGGCCATTTCGATTGCCAATTCGTTGTGCCGCGCGATCATTCGCTCCAGGTCGAGCCCGACGATTTGGCCATCATCCACGATGCGCTTGCCTTGTACGACGGAAAAATCGACGCCATAGGGTGTGCATAAGAGCAGCGCAGCCACCGGATCGTGCACCGCACCTCCGGCGAATTCCAATCGATCCAGCTTCAAGCCGATGAAATCCGCCGCCATGCCGGGGGCCAGGCGTCCCAGGTCTTCTCGGCCGATCACAGCCGCCGAGCCGACGGTCGCCAGCTCGAGGGCGTCCATCACCGTGAAGGCCGCCGCGCCCTTGGTGACGCGCTGTAGCAGCAGCGCGTTGCGCGCCTCTGCCAGCACGTTGCAGCTGTCATTCGACGCCGATCCATCCACGGCGATGCCCACCTTCACTCCCGCGGCACGCATCTCACGGATCTTGGCGATCCCCGAGCCCAGGCGCATGTTCGAGGAAGGGCAGTGCGCCACACCCGTGCCGGTGTCGGCCAGCATCTGGACTTCGTCATCGTTTAACCAGATGGCGTGTGCCCACCAGACGTCCTTCCCCACCCAGCCCAACTGCCGCATGTACTCTGCCGGGCGAGCGCCGAATGTCTCCAGGCAGAAGTTCTCCTCATCGATTGTCTCAGCGACGTGCGTATGCAGATAGACCTTGTCGTATGTGCGCGCAAGCTGGGCCGCCTGTCGCATCAGATCCGCCGTGACAGAAAACGGCGAGCAGGGCGCCAGTCCGATACGCACCATGGCATAGGGTTCCGGATCGTGGTAGCGCTCGATCAGGCGCTGGCAGTCGGCCAGGATGACGTCCTCGGATTGCACCACGTGATCGGGTGGCAGGCCTCCCT
>DAOVIK010000143.1 GCA_030673735.1 Anaerolineae bacterium | reverse complement strand
GAAATAGATCCAAGGATAGACGAGCACAGGCCAAGCTAACAATCGCTGCCGGATGATGCTGAAGCTGCCGATGATGTGCAGGGCAGGGTAGAGCACCAATCCCACGGCGATCCACCAAAGGCCGAATGTCCGATGTGCGACGAAAGGCGTGGCAAAGTGCTGCAGCAAGCGCACCAATCCGGCTTCAGGTGGGAGCAGGTAGGCCGCGACTTTGGCAGTGATCGAATTCGGCATGGGATTGCCGTAGGCCAGCGTCGCCACCAATGTCCACAGCAGCAACGGCGCGGCGAATGCTGCAATTTCCTTGATGGAGAGGGGAACCTGTATGCGGTTGATTCGGGATTCCGGGATGGCTTGGCGCAGGCGTTCGAGAACCAATAAGCCCACGAGCAGGAGTGCATCGGGACGGGTAAGCAAGCATAGGCTGGCCAGAAATGCCGCGGTAATTGGGCGCGAGGATACAAACATGTACAATGTAGCCGTCATAAGGGCGATCAGGACGCTGGTTTCCATCCCGCCGATGGCAAAGGTGACCGACCAAGGGGCGACGGCCCACACAAACGCCGCAGCAAGCCCAGCATTCCGGTGACCAAGCCGCTCAGCGAGGCGTATGAGCATCCAGCACGTGAGCCCATCTGCGAGGGTGTTTAGCAGCCAAGCAAGAACGGGAAAGGGAGCTTGAGATCCTCCGGTCGCAAGGCCGATCCCAGCCATGGTGACCGCATACAAGGGGGAGGTGGTTCCCAGCACGGCCTCGCCCGGGTTGTACACAAGGCCCTCGCCCGCAAGTAGATTGCGGGCATAGCGGAATGTGATATAGGCATCATCAACAGTGCGCGGTCCGGGAACGAGGCGCGCGCTGATCGCAATCAGGATGACGAGAATCACGACGTGGTATCTGAACCTACGCACAACCGGATTATACAGGCCTCGAATCAAGGCGGAATGCACGCCGAAGCTTCGCCGCGCTTGTGGATATTGATTCTGGGGGTTTCGCTGGCTGCGCTGGCGCTGAAAATCGGTCTGCTTGCTGCAGATGCATTTCCCTTTAACTCGGATGAGGCGATCGTGGGGCTCATGGCGCGCCATGTCTTGCAGGGGCGCTGGCCGGTGTTCTTCTACGGCCAGGTTTACATGGGCAGTCTCGATGCGACGCTTGTGGCGGGTGCATTCGGCGCAATCGGCGCAAATGTTATCGGTATTCGGATCGTACAGTGCTTGCTCTATCTCGGCACGGTGGCAACGACGATGCTACTGGCGCAGCGCTATCTGGGATCGAAGCGTGCCGCGGTCGCGGCCGGGCTGCTCATGGCGATCCCAACAGTGAATGTCACCTTGTACTCCACGGTTTCGCTTGGAGGCTATGGTGAAGCGCTCTTGCTGGGAAACCTCCTGCTTCTGTTGACCTTGCACATAAATGACCATCCGACGAACGCTTGGCCATACATTGCATGGGGATTGCTCGCTGGGCTGGGCCTTTGGGCTTTCGGCCTCACGCTTGTTTACGCGCTGCCGGCAGGCATTCTGCTAGGGAGAAGGCTGTGGCGCGATCCATCTCGTCGATGGAGAAAGTCACTTGGGCTTCTTGGAGGATTGATTGTGGGCGCGGCGCCTTGGATCTGGTCTGCTGCGATTCAAGGCTTGGGTCCGCTTCTGTCCGAGCTCGGAGGTTCGGCCATCGCGGTCGAGCGCAGTACTGGGCCTCTTACAGGAATTCTGTGGCGCTTGAACAACTTGGTGGTTTTCGGATCGACGGTGGCCGTGGGCCTTCGACCTCCGTGGAGCATAAGCTGGCTTGCACTGCCTTTAGCCCCGATTGCGCTTGGCTTTTGGATGGGTGTTGTACTCCATGCGAGAGATGGGCTGCGCAAGCCTTGGAAAGGAAGGGCGTTGCGCTGGTTGCTGGTGGGGGTGTGTGCCGTGCTAGCTCTTAGCTTCATCCTCACGCCCTTCGGCGGGGATCCATCAGGACGGTATTTCCTGCCCTTGGCAGTCCCCATGGCGCTTATAGGAGCCGATCTTCTCGAGAAGCTTTATCGCCTGTCCGGAAGGCGTCTCGTGTACGTCCTTCTCGCCCTCGTTCTGGTTTTCAATCTCTGGGGCACGATTCAAGCTTTACTGCAGAGCCCGACCGGATTGACTACTCAGTTCGATCCCGTTGCGCAGATCGATCATGACTACGACGCCGAATTGATCGATTTCCTCGAGCAGAAGGGCGAGTATTTCGGCTATGCCAACTACTGGGTTTCCTACCCCCTGGCTTTCCACTCAAATGAAGAGCTCATCTTCGTTCCTCGTCTTCCGTACCATCCGGACTTTCGCTATACCGAGCGGGATGATCGCTATCCGCCCTACGATGAGATCGTGGAGGCTTCTCCTCAAGTAGCCTACATAACGACCAATCATCGCGAACTCGACGAGTACTTGCGAAGCTCCTTTACGGATATGGACATCGCCTGGAGCGAAGCGCGCATAGGTGATTACCAGATTTTCTACGCGCTCTCAGAACGGGTTTCCCCGCAGGAAATCGGTCTCGGACGTACCACGCCCTAAAATCTAGTGTGTGCTGATATGCGAATCCTTCGAGGTGCTCTTCTGATGCAAGATTGAATTGGCGCCAAGTGTGCCCCAAACTTGGCTGATATATGAAGCAGAGCGAGAGTTGGCTGGTAATCTAGGTTCGTTGAACTGCCCAAATCCAACTGCGCCACTTGCCAAGGAATGGCAGGTGACCATGATAACCAACCCAGAAAATGGGTTGTCCTCACGCTGAAGATAACGCAGAATGGATCGTCGCAGTGAGGGGTGGATGATTGACCCGGGAAACGCGGCATTCGGAGTCTAGGGGCCGTGTTTCCATAGACCGTCGTCGCAGCGCCTAGCAATTCCAGGGGAGACTACATTGCGCTTCAACCGATTCGTCTTGATCCTAGCGCTCTTGGCGATTTTCACCATGGCGATGCGCGTCTCAGCCGACAACGACACTTGGTGGCATTTGCGCGCTGGATCCTGGATGGTTGAGAACGGTCAGATCTTGCGTAGCGATCCATTCAGCCTCACGCGCAACGATCAGCCATGGGTCTATCCTGGCTGGTTGGCCCAGATAACTCTGTTTGGTGTGTTTCAAGGACTGGGCTTTGCGGGGTTGAACCTGTTCACGGCCTTGATGGTTGTGCTTGCCTTTGGCCTGCTGTGGCCGGCGATGGAGGGTCAGCCCTTGATGCGGGCATTCGTCCTTATTCTTGCCGCGGTCGCTTCTGCGGTCTACTGGGCAGCCCGGCCTCACATCGTAAGCTTCGCACTCTCGGCAGCATTTCTCCTGATCCTTGAGCTGGTCAAGCGCGGCAGGCTACGCCTTCTGTGGATCCTGCCGGTGCTGATGGCGTTATGGGTCAACATTCATGGGGGGTTCGCATTTGGTTTCTTGCTGCTGGGGCTTTATCTAGCCGGCGAACTGATTGAGTTGGCTATCGATGTATTCCAGATTGATAAACCGATTGGCATAGCTTGGGAGGCTCGAAAATCTCTCGTATTGGGACTTGTCGTCGCAGGCTTTGGTTGTGCGGTCGCCAGCATGCTGAATCCTCATGGGCCGCAGATGCTGCTTTATCCTTTCAAGACCGTTTCCATCGGGGTGCTGCAGGATTACATCCAGGAATGGCAATCGCCTAATTTTCATCGTCCAGAAGTGCAGCCTTTCCTTTGGTTGCTCTTCTTGACAGCGATCATCCTGGCGGTATCTCCCCGCCGCAAGAGGGCGGTCGACCTTCTGCTCCTGACCGCGTTGGCCTACATGAGCTTCCTGGCGGCGCGCAACATCGCGCAGTTCGCACTTGCAGGCGCGCTAGTGCTGGCCAGGCATGGTCAGGGGGTGCTTGATCTTCTGCGGCGGAAGCAACGCAAAAGCAGGCAATTTCCACCTCATATTGCGAATGCAATCAACATCGTCATTCTTGTTCTCGCGGGTGTGGCATCACTTCTGAAGATTGCGGCCGTCAACGCGCCGGATGCCAACCAGATGGCAATCGACGAGAGTATGCCTTCGCGCGCGGTGGATTTCTTGAAGCAGGAGCTGCCTGAAGGTCCACTGTTCAACTCCTACAATTGGGGTGGCTATGTGCTGTGGGAGCTTTACCCCGATTACTTGAGTTTCGTGGATGGCCGTACAGATCTCTTCGACGACGAGATCCTGAGCGCCTACTTACAGGCTTGGCGAGCGGATCCGGGTTGGCAGGAGGTGCTTGAAACTTGGGACATTCGCCTGACATTGCTTGAACCAGAGGCGCCGATGATCCGGGGCTTAAGGGATTTGGGTTGGCAGCAACTCTACGCGGATGAACAGGCCGTCATCTTAGCGCGGCAGGACGCGAGATGAAATCTCCCTATCTTCCCGCAATCGTCGCGCTTGTGATCTTGATTGCCTTCGGCCTCACGGTCCTGGCGACGCATGATTGGGATCCGATGGCATTCGTGTTGGACAGGCCCGAGGATGTTCCCGCTGAACAGACATGGGCCATCGGCTACGACGGCCAGCAAGCGTATGCCATTGCGATCGATCCATTGGGCGCGGTGGATGAGCTGGATCGTCCAGCGTACCGCTACCAGCGAATCCTCTATCCCATGCTGGCTCGAGCGATAGCGCTGGGCGTACCAGATCTCATTCCCTGGAGCATGCTCTTCATTAATCTTATTGCCGCGGCTTGCACCGTGTACCTGCTTTCCCGACTGCTAGCGGACCGAGGCGCAAATCAATGGTGGTCGCTGCTGCCTCTGATGACCTTCAACTACCTGATCGGCGTTCGTATGGATTTGAACGAGCCACTGGCATATGCCTTGGCTCTGGGAGGCCTGCTGGCTTTCGGGCGGAAAAGAGTCGTCATTGCGGCGGCGCTGTTCGCGCTCGCAGGCCTGACAAGAGAGGTAGCGCTGGCATTTCCACTCGCGCTAGTTGCGTGGCTGCTGCTGAGACGTAGATGGAGGGAAGCAGGGATCATCGGCGCGGTCAGTTTGGTGCCATACTTGACCTGGGCGGCGGTACTGCGTCTCACGCTGGGAGTTTCGCCCTTTGCTACGCCATTGGCGAAGCCGCTGTGGATACCTTTTGCCGGCATGGCACATCTCGGTGGGATCGAGGCGCAGGTCATGGTTGGACTATGGGCCGTGGTTCCCGCCGGGCTCGCAGCGATCGCGGCTATAGCAGCTCTTCTTGGCCGGGAGGCTTCCCGGCAGTCGCCGGATGCGTTGCTCCTGCTCGCCAACTGTGCAGTCATTGCCGTCCTGCCAATTCCGACTTGGGTTGATCCGCTTGCCGTATTGCGCTTGGCATCGGGCTTGATCCTGGCGCTCGTTTTGTGGATGGCGCGATCTTCCAGGTTGGCCTACGTTGCCGCGCTGTGGGTTCCTTCGTTGCTTCT
>DAOVIK010000228.1 GCA_030673735.1 Anaerolineae bacterium | reverse complement strand
GAAGAAGTGATCGAAAACCAGCGGCAATTCCTCATCGCAGATGCCCGGACCATTATCGCTGACCCTTACGATCACCTCGTCATCACTCCATTCTAATGCCACACAGATCCGTCCGCCGGGATCGGTAAACTTGATGGCGTTGCTGAGTAGGTTGGTCATCACGGAATTCAAGCGCGGCGGCACTCCCATGACGCGGAGAGATTCCTCCGGAAGTTCGAAGATAATCTCTTGGCTTCGTGCTTCCGAGAGGGGACGAAGCTCCTCGATCGAAGAGCGCACAAGATCCTGCACGAAGCAGGGCTCTACCTCAAGGTTGGTTGAGCTTTCCACGCGTATCATTTCCAGCAAACTGGTGATCAATGTCGTCATGCTGTCTGTCGCGCGCTGCATCATGTGCAGCGCCTTTCGTTGCTGGTCGGTCAATGGCGCATCGTGCAGCAAATCCGCCCCGAGGCGAATAGCATTGAGGGGATTCTTCAGGTCGTGGGCTGCTGTTCCAAGCAACTGAGAGCGCATGCGGTCAATCTGCTTCAGCGGCGTGATATCCTGCATCACGGCTACTCGTCCCACCTCACTTACTTCACTCAGGCTCGCATATAGGACGCGTTCACGTGGGGTTGTGATCTCCAATCTCATTGGCAGATCCACATCCTCGCTGACCAGCAAGTCTCCTAGCGGATTTCCGTCGAAGATTCTATCTGCGCTAAGTCCGGCTGCCTTCTCGGGATCGATGTCGAAGGCCTTGGCAGCCGCCTTGTTAACCAGGATGATCTTGCCGTCAGGATCCGTCAGCACAACTGCGTCTGCAGTTTCAACAAGCGTAGCTTCCAAGCGCCGGCGTTCCTCTGCGACACGACGGAAAAGGCGCGCCTTATCCAGGGCAATGGCGGCCCAAGAAGCTACGGCGGTAAGAATCTGGGCATCGGAATCGGTAAAGGCGCCCATGGGGTGGTTGATTGCTTCGATAACGCCAAGAACTTGGCCATGCTCTTCAAGAGGTACGCAAACCACTGATGTCGTGAGCATACCGGTCTGACCATCGATGGCGCTCATGTAGTGCGGATCGGAGCCCACGTCATTGACGATCAGAGGCGCCTTATTGCGGGTTACCCAACCAGCTATGCCTTCCTCCAGCGGTATGGCGACATCCTTGACACGCATGTCGCTTCCCCCGCTGGCTTTCAACACCAGACGCTCGTGCTTCTCATCCAGCAGGAAAAGGATCACAGATTCGGCTTGCACCAAGCGTTGAGCATGACGCATAGCGCTCTGCAATGCGCCCTCGAGATCGAGCGTGGAAGTCATCTCACGTCCGATCTCACTCAGCACTTGAAGCTGATTGGCGTGCGACTGCGAGATTTCCAGGTGAATCGCATCCTGTAAACCCATGGCACCGATGTTGATCACGGCTTGAGCCAGCTCCAGTTCATGAGGGCCGATCTCTCTGCCTTTGGTGGAATAGAGCAGCCGGACGAGCCCTGCAGCCTTTTCGTGGGTAGTCAGTGGGAGTACCGCGGCCATTAGGTAACCTTCTGACTGTAGGAGTGCAATGTCCTTTGCAGAACCGACCGCCGGTTTCACGGATAGGATTGTAGATTTCTGATCCTCTAGCACCTTGCTATGCGCAGGATAATCCGGCATGTCTTCGGCTTGCGGCGCCGGCAGAGTGTGAATAGCACCTTTAACCAGCTTTTGCTGGAAACGAGAAACCCGCGGCGACCCACCATCAAGCGTCATCACTTCACACACGTCTGCGCCTGTGGCCTTCAGAAGGTGCGTCGCCAGATGGCGAATGATTTCTTGTTTGTCTTGTGTCTTAGCGATCGCATGGCTTGCTTGATACAAGAGAGTAAGTCTGTGGAAGAGATGGGTTTGATCAGAAGTTTGTCGATCGAAATTGATCGCTTCTGCCACCCGGCCAGAGAGAACCTGCAAGACGGCCAGAGTCTCATCATCGAAGGGTTTCTTATTATCTCGAGCGATGAAGAGCATTCCGACTACTTCTCCCCAAGCGACGCAAGGACTGCAGGCGATTGCTCCCGGAGCCAAGGGAAGTCCCAATGATCCAGTGTCGCTATCGTTGGCCGTCGCTTGTTTTGTCTCCATGACCGTTATTAGCAAGGGATGCTTGTGTACGGAGGGAAGATGCCCAAGCTGGGCCAAATCCACGTTGTGGGAACAACGCGGGAAGAAGCCGGATCCGTTCTCGTCGGAAACGTATAGAGCTGCCCGATCTGCGTTGAGCAATTCCACTGCGAGACGCGTCAGATCAGATAGCGCATCACCGGGATTGCTCAAATCGACCGCAGCCGTCGCAGCTTTAAGCAGGTTGCCTGCTACTGGTTGCTCGTCCAGCGTATTGGCTCCAGTCACCCTGGGGTCCGCACTTTGAGGTCCCCCCCATGTCTAAGTAATTATCGCGCATGGGCCAAAGGGCCTCAATCACCCCAGGGACCCATGATTAATAGCTGCGTGCATAAAAGAGTCTAGCGCTCGGTTCTCATTGGACAATTGAGGAGATTCTTAACCAGAGAGGAGGGCCTAACACCAGCAACCCGATTGCTGCAGCTGTAACCGCAGCGATAAGAACGGCTGCTGCTCCAACATCCTTTCCCACGCGGGCCAAAGGATGTATCTCTGGGCTGGCCAGGTCTACAATGGCCTCCAGCGCAGAGTTGATGAATTCGCTCAACCAAACCATACCGATAGCAAGCACAAGCAGGGCCCATTCGAGACGTTCGAGCTGCAACCAGATCCCCAAGGCCACGCTGGCAATGGTGGCGATTGCATGCAGCCAAGCATTGCGCTGTGTGCGCAACACATACCACCAGCCAGAAAATGCGTAGCGGAAGGCTTCTGCTCTAGATCGTGCTCGCTGTCTGTCTGTCACATTCTCTCCGGAGCGGTGATTTCGCAGCCGAGATCTTTCAGGATCGCAGATTGCCCAGACCACATCGCCGCCTGCGATTCCTGTGTATCATGATCATAGCCTAGCAAGTGCAACACGCCATGAATGGTCAATAGACTGAGTTCCGCCGATATGGAATGCCCGCCGCGGGAAGCCTGAAGCTCAGCGATCGGGTAGCAGATGATCACGTCGCCATGGCAGGTCGTCTTGCTGTCGGGATCGATCGATCCGTCGCTAAATGCCAACACATCCGTGGGAGCGTCAATGTCTGCGAATTGCAGGTTGAATTGGTGCATCTGTTCCTCACCAACGAGCACTACGCTTAATGCGCCTGGAGCGGCTCCTTCATGGGTCAGAGTCGCGCTTGAGGCGATCTCAAGTAATTCGGCGGCGTGAGCGTAATCTGTATTCGCGTGGATGACGATCTTGTAGCTCATTCTTCTTGGGGTTCCGCCGCAGGATCTTCAATCGGGGTATCTGGCTGCAGGTCGATTTCTGCCGGAGCCTCGGGGTAGCGGATACGTGGGTGATGAATCCCTTTAAGAGTGCTCACGAACGAATGACGTATGGTATCCAGATCTCTGAGCGTGAGGTCAGTGTTATCAAGCTGCCCTTGGTCAAGGCGCTTCTTGATCACACCGCGCACAAGTTCGTCAAGCTCCTCTTCGTTCCCTGGATTGTCGGCGCGCGTCTTTGCT
>DAOVIK010000304.1 GCA_030673735.1 Anaerolineae bacterium | reverse complement strand
GAGATCAAGCAATCAAAAGGAATCATAGGAGTTAGCTTCTTAAGGAGCAATCAAACGAAAGGCCGTTGAAGGAATCCGAAGTGAATATCGCTGCGGACAGTGCCCTGGGAGAGATGAGAATGATTATCGCGGAGCAGAAACCCCTGGAGGAGATAAAGTCCCTGATCGCAGAGGCGAAGACTGCGCTCGTCGTTGGATGTGGCACATGCGTGACCGTATGCTTCGCGGGTGGCGAAAAGGAGGCTGGCGTGCTGGCGACCAGTCTGCGCATGTCGTCGAAGCTCGACGGGGAAGCCAAGGACGTGGACCACGTCACAGTCCAACGCCAATGCGAGTGGGAATACATCGATCCCATCGCTGATCAACTGCAGGATGTGGACGTCGTTGTCTCGCTGGGTTGTGGTATCGGCGTTCAGGCCTTGGCAGAGCGCTTCCCCACAGCGGTCGTCGTTCCTGGTTTGAACACGTCGTTCATGGGCATGCCGACCGAACAAGGCATTTGGGAAGAGCGCTGCGCGGCTTGCGGGGAGTGCATTCTCGGCCTTACCGGGGGGATCTGCCCCATCGCCCGTTGCGCTAAGCAGTTGCTCAATGGCCCATGCGGCGGCTCACAAAACGGTGTATGTGAGATCGATGCCGAGACCGCCTGTGCATGGCAATTGATCTACGACAAGCTGGAGTCTCAAAATCGTGTGCACATGCTCATGGAGGTCCAGCCCCTCAAGGACTGGTCCACCAGTCGTGATGGCGGACCGCGCAAGATCACGCGTGACGACCTTCGCCTTGCAGCCGAAGAATCGGAATAGTCGAAAAGGAGCCAAGCCATGACAGAGGAATCCAAGAACGGATACAAATCCGGTTCGAGGCTTGAGCGCCTCCTTTGCGCTGGTCACTTCGTGGTCACGGGCGAACTCGGCCCCCCTCAAGCCGCAGATGGCGATGTTATCCGAAAGAAAGTGGGACTGCTCAAGGGGTATTGTGATGCGGCGAACATCACGGACAATCAAACTGCCATCGTACGCATGTCTAGCATCGGCGCCGGGACCATCCTGGTTCAGGAGGACCTGGAACCCATCATTCAGATGACGTGCCGCGATAGGAACCGATTGGCGATTCAGTCGGATCTGCTGGGCGCCTATGCCCTGGGCATGCGCAATGTCCTCTGCCTGACCGGCGATCACCAATCCTTTGGAAACCATCCCACGGCAAAGAATGTTCACGATCTGGATTCGGTGCAGTTGATCGAGATGGTCGTCAAGATGCGCGATGAGAAGGAATTTCAGAGCGGGGATGAGATGGAAGGCATTGAGCCGCGATTCTTCGTTGGCGCGGCGGCAAATCCGTTTGGAGATCCCTTCGAGTTCAGGCCTTATCGGTTGGCGAAGAAAGTGAAAGCCGGCGCTGACTTCATTCAAACACAGCTGATCTACAACGTCGCCCGTTTTGCCGAATTCATGGAAAAAGTGCGCGAATTAGGACTGCATGAAAAGACTTACATTCTGGCAGGTCTGGGTCCATTGAAGTCGCCGGGCATGGCCCGCTATATGCGCGATCAGGTTCCTGGGCTGGATGTCCCCGAAGAATACGTCGATCGAATGGTGACCGCCACGAAGGGTATCGATAAAGATGACAAGAAGGCTCGTCGAGGGGCATGGCGAAACGAGGGCATCCAGATCACGATCGAATTGATCAAGCGAATGCGCGAGATTGAAGGCGTCGCTGGTGTTCATGTCATGGCTATCGAATGGGAGGAAGCCGTCAAGCCAATCGTCGAGGGGGCTGGTTTGCACCCTCGCCCCAACCCTGAAGCGGCATCCTCGTGAGGGCGTTATGGAAACGAAATTAAGCACCGCACTGGCTGAACGCATCCGCGAAAAGACTGGTGAGAACGTCTTCCTGTGTTATCAATGCGTGAAATGCACATCAGGATGCCCCTTGGCGGAGTTCTTCGATCTCGCTCCCAACCAGATCATGCGCGCCGCTCAGTTGGGCATGGAAGAACTGCTCTTCGAGAGCCAAACTGCGTGGCTCTGCGCTTCGTGCATGACCTGCACCACGCGCTGCCCTCAAGGGCTGGATATTGCACTCGTGATGGATTTCATCGTCAGCGAGGCAATCGCCGAGGGCAGGAAGTCGCCCGTCCCTGAGATAGAACTCTTCAACAAGGTGTTCCTGCGAAACGTGAACATACTGGGAAGAGCCTATGAGATGGGGCTGATGCTGGAGATGAATCTGCGCACCGGCCAGATTTTCAAGGACGTAGGGATGGGGCTGGACATGATGCGCCACCGCAAGATCAACATCATCCCTAAAGTAGTCACGAAGCGAAAACCTCGAGGAAAGCGTATCAAGGAAGAACGCCCTGAGAACGAGGTGGGCTATTATCCCGGATGTTCGCTGCACGCCATGGCTGCCGAATTCGATCAATCTACCCGTGCCATCCTTGGCGAGCTTGGATTGAAGACGGTCGAACCAGACGGCTGGGTTTGCTGTGGTTCAACGCCAGTTCACCGCGTGGATCACCGCAAGGCGGTGGAGCTACCCCTTCAGAGCATGATCCATTTCGAGCAGGAAGGGCTAGACGAGATCATTCTCCCCTGTGCGGCGTGCTTCAATCGCTTCAGAGCCGCCTCCCGCAGCTTGGAAGAACACCCTGAGCTCAAATCTGAACTCGAGGAAAAGCTCGACGTGGAATACCAGGGATCGCTTGAGATCCTTTCCGTGATCGACGCGATCACGGATCGCGTCGGCATCGATCAGGTGAAAGGCAAGGTCCAGCAACCGCTGGAGGGATTGAAGGTTGCCTGCTACTATGGCTGTTT
>DAOVIK010000176.1 GCA_030673735.1 Anaerolineae bacterium | reverse complement strand
GCGCCTCGCGGAAGGTCTCGACATCGAATTCGAGAATCTGCAGCATCAGCTTGATCGCTTGCTGCATCTCGTCGTCGTCGTCGACGATCCAGGCAAGCATAATCCCCGCTCCTTATAACTCCGTTTTTACTCGCTTCGCCAGCTCGAGACTGATCCCCGGCAAGGCAGCAATGGCCTCCACATCGGCCTCCCGGATCGCCTTCACATCTCCGAAGGCTTTGATCAACGTCCTGCGCCGCGCTGGGCCGATACCTTCGATTTCGTCAAGCTGCGAGGCCAGGCCCACCTTTCTTCGACGCGTGCGGTGATGGCTGAGAGCGAAGCGATGTGCCTCATCACGCACGCGCTGCACCAAGTATAGCGCCTGCGAGCGGCGCGGTAACACTACTGGATCGCGCTGCCCCGGCAGATACAGCTCCTCGTGGCTCTTCGCAAGGCCGGCGACAGGTACTTCGCCTTCAAGGTCATGCTCGTGCAGCACGGCCTGCGCTCGTCCTACCTGCCCCTTGCCGCCGTCTACGATAAGCAGATTGGGCAGACGCCCAAAGGCCGGGTCCAGCTTGCCGCCCGGTTCGGCGGCCTTCTCCCGCGCTACGTGCCAGCGGCGAAATCGCCGTTGCAGGATCTCCTCCATACTGGCGAAGTCGTCCTGACCTTGCACGCTGTTGATCGTAAACTTACGATACAGCCTTTTACTCGGTGCCCCCTGTTCGAACACGACCATAGATCCCGCCGCCGCCGTGCCTTGCAGGTTCGATACGTCGTAGCACTCGATGCGGTTGGGCGGCTCGGCTAGCTTGAGCGCCTCGCGCAGCTCACCCAGGGCTTGCACGTGCTTGCTGCGGTCGGCCTCCCAGCGCGAGCGCAGCATCGCCAGCGTTTCGGCGGCGTTCTCGGCCGCTAGCCGCACCAACTCGCGCTTCGGTCCACGCCGGGGCACCACCAGCCGCACACGCTGCCCGCCATCGCGCCGCTGCGCCAACCACGACTCGATAATCTCGCTCTCCTCGACTTCTTCCGGCAGGAGCACGCTGCTCGGCACGTGCGTGGCCTCGGCGTAAAACTGTTTCACAAACGCCGTGACCACCTCCCGGTCGTCGGCCTGGCGGGTACCATCGAGCACGAAGTACTCGCTCCCAATCAGCTTGCCGGCGCGGACGAAAAAGACCTGCACGCAAGCGTCTCCCTCGTCTCTTGCAAAGGCGATCACGTCCGAGTCGATCTTGTCGCGCAGAACCACCTTCTGCCCTTCAACCACCCTCTCGATGGCGTACAGTTGATCGCGGATCGCCGCTGCACGCTCGTAGTCCATCGCGTTCGAGGCTCGCTCCATCTCCTGATGCAGGCGCGCCACGACTGGCTCCGAGCGTCCTTCCAGAAAGCGGCAGAGGTCCTTGATCATCGCCCGATAGGCCTCTCGATCCACCGCGCCGATACAGGGCGCCAGGCAAAGCTTGATGTGGTAGTAAAGGCAGGCGCGCTTGTCCTCACCGGTGATCACGCGATCGCATGTCAGATAGGGGAATACCTTGCGCAGCACGTCCAGCGTCTGATGCACGGCCCATACGCTGGTGTAGGGTCCGTAGTAGCGCGCCTTGTCCCGGCCTACCCGGCGCGTGACCAGCACCTTGGGGAAATCGGCGCCCCAAGAGATCTTGATGTATGGGTAGCGCTTATCGTCTTTCAGCCGAACGTTGTACTTGGGGCGATGACGCTTGATCAGAGTCATCTCCAGGATCAACGCCTCTAGCTCCGAACCGACGACGATCCATTCGATGTCGGCGATGTGTGTCACCATCTCGGCGATCTTGGGGCTGTGTGTTGCGGAGGGTTGGAAGTAGGAGCGAATGCGGCTGCGCAGGTGCACCGCCTTGCCCACGTAAATCACCCGGCCTTCGCTGTCCTTCATCAGGTAGCAGCCGGGTTTGGCGGGCAATCCTTCGATCAGCAGCTTCAAATGCTCTGCGGTGCTCATCGCATCGCGATTCTAACATACGCACCCTCCTCGCCATCATCGCCGACCGCGCCCCCACCCGACCGCCTCAATCAATTACCTGCTCCTCATCTCAACGTCGTAGGGGCGTCCCGATGGGACGCCCGCTGCTGCGCCCCACTAAGAATCCTATCTCCCAGGCAAGCAGGCAGCCTCGCATTACTCGAAACCTGTAGAGACGCACCGTCGTTCATCCCGTACGTTTTTAGCGGGACGGTGCGTCTCCTTAAACGCTCCAACTATAATCCAGCCTCTTAGGCAAACTCGAATCCTCTCCCTTGCCTTACTCCCGTAGGGGCGTCCCCCCGCAGAGTGTGCGGGCCAGGCGGCGATCGCCCAGTCCCTTTCATGATGAGGTTTCAACTCACTTCGGGTCCGCCATTCAACTGGGACCGGAAAGAATCTATTCTTATCTACCCCTCTATTGTCTCTCCTAGTAAGAACATCTAGGACGAACGGCCCTTCAAAAGGGGAGACATGGGGGGACTTCGCTTGTCCCCCCATACCCCCCTTGCAAAATCCCAGTGGTGAAAAGCCTTTGTTTCGCGCAAACGTACCAGAATCATTGGCATGGGCATAAGGAGTCTGTCACACCGAAGGCTGGATGGAGTCGGCACCATGTGCTCCCTCATCTCCTCGCCCATTTGAGGACTCTCCTCCCTGATCATCAAGGAAGCGCCCGTGAGCCCACCTTTTTGCTTCCAGATCCATCGGCGCCATGCCAAGGAGGAGCGTTCGCCCCGCATGTATTTAGTGGGATGGGGGCATGGCGTATGCCCCCACATTCCCCCGGTGGGGAGAGAAGAAAATGAGAACGAAAGGGAAGACTCGTCACAACCGCAACTCCGGCCCTCCTACCATGATCGCGTAGAGACGTTGAATGCAACGTCTCTACGGTCTATACCCTCGGTAAACCAGATCTCAAGTCCAAGGGAATTCCCCCCAGAATCCTCCCCCGTTGGTGCTATAATCCTGCCGATATGCCAAGACACCGATGCCTCGCGGCCCTGCTCGCCGCCACGCTCCTGGTGAGCTGCTCCGGCCAGGCCGCAGGCACCACTCCTGCCCCTGGTCCTGAATCCTCTCCCACGTTCGCACCGACGACCATCCCTCCTACACCTACGCCGTCGCCGAATGGGAACTTGGTGCTGTGGCTGGTTCCGCGCTTCGCACCCACCACCGACAATCCCGCCGGCGCCCTGCTGCTGGAGCGTCTGCAGGCCTTCGAAGAAAACCATCCCGGTCTCATCATCACCACGCGCATCAAACAGGAAAGCGGCTCCGGCGGCGTGCTCGAGACCCTTCAAGCCGCCACAATCGCCGCTCCCGCCACGCTCCCCGACATCGTTACCCTCGATGTGCAAATGCTCGATGAGGCCGCGCTCGAGAACTTGATCATCCCTCTCGATGGCTTGCTTCCCACGCCCAGCGCCCCCTCCTGGTATGACTTCAGTCTGGCCGCCTCCATGATCGACGGTGGCCACTACGGCTTGCCCTTCGCCGCGGACGGCGAAGTGCTCGCCTACAACACCGGCGCATATCCGGCTCCGCCGCGCGCATGGTCCGACCTGCTCGACGGCCCAGCGCAGTTCATGTTCCCCGCCGGCGACACACAGGCCGCCTTCACTATCAACCAATACCTCGCCATCGGCGGCGCCATCACCAGCAATGCCGGCAGCCCCATGCTCGAAGTCGGCCCCCTCACCGAGGTCTTCGCCTTCTATGAAGCCCTGAACACGGCCGATGTGCTTCCACTGGTCTCCCGCCAATACAGCAATGCCGCAGAAACGTGGTCCCTGCTCAACAGCGGCAAAGCCGTCGCCGCTCTGGCGCCATTGAGCACCTTCTTTGCCACCTACTACCCGATCTTCACCTCCGCGGTAGCGCTCCCGTCCCGCACCTCCGCCGGCTCGATCTTCGCCGAAACCTGGTCGTGGGCCATCGTGCCTGGTGATCCCGCCCGCCAAGCTCTGGCCGCCGAGCTCCTGCAGTGGCTCTCCGATCCTGAATTCCTCGGTCCTTGGACCGACGCCCTGAACATGCTGCCCCCCAGCGCCGGCGCCCTCGCTGCTTGGCCTGACGGATCCAAGGCCTCCATCGCCAGCCGCCTGGTCACCAACGCCCAGACCAAACCCGCCGATGAAATCCTGGATGCTCTCGGCCCGCCCATACAGAACGCCATCGTCCAGGTACTGCTGAACGTCGCCACGCCTGAGGAGGCCGCCGCGGCAGTCATCGCCGCCCTTCAATCGCCTTGATTCGCTCTTCAATCGGGTAATGAACCATGCAGCTTCGCCCCACGCGCGCTCCACGGAAGACCGGCCACCATCCCCCGCCCGCACACCACGCTCGTTTGAGTCTAGGCCCCGTCACTGACCCCCACCCGTATTCCCGGCCCCAAATCCCCACCTTCCCATGACCAGGCCCGATTTCCTCCACCACCGCCAGCACATGCGCCTTATTCGCCAGGCAGCCCTTCAGGCCGCCGACCCCGCAGCCTCGGTCACATCCAACCTGCGCCTCACACCCAACAGCTTGCACGCCGGAGCGCACACGCTCCCGCTTGCCCCCAACTCACGCATTTATCTGGTCGCCTTAGGAAAGGCCGCCATCCCCATGACG
>DAOVIK010000285.1 GCA_030673735.1 Anaerolineae bacterium | reverse complement strand
GGAATCGCTCTCATAAACATCTGCAGACATCGCGGAATGATTCCCCGGAATCTGGGAATACACGGCGCACTGCCAATCATGCAGTGCTCCTTATCTTGTGAGGATCGTCCGTTTGTATTTGGCAAGCGATGCAAAGGGGAAACCGCACCTGGGATGACCACGCCCGATAGGCTTTGAGAGCATTTTGGTAGCAATTGACAGCCACTTTGATCGAGAATGGCGCCAGCGTGGGACGGAATGGAATCGCTGGGCACGCCATAGATCGAGTTGCTGCCTCTCCGAACCCCTGAGCGATACCGTTCCGTCAGAGAGTTTCCCGGGAGGTGCGCGTGACAAACACAGAAGAAAGCCATCTAGAAACACCGACGCGTTCATGGTTCGCCGCAAGCCTGCGTTCGCCGCTGGGTGTGAGTGTGGTTGGTCTGCTGCTGGGGCTGAGTGTGGAGATCCTGTTCCACGGCCATCCGCCGGGCATCTCCTTTCCGATCTGGACACTCCTGTGCATCATTGGTCTGTTCGTCTCCGCCCGCTTAGAGGGCATTCGACCCAGCCTTCAGGGGTGGCTACTGCCGATCCCGATCCTTTTCCTGGCCATCATGGCAGCCATGCGCTTGGAGCCGCTGACTGGGTTCCTGAATTTCATCATAGTTCTGGCACTGATGGCAATCTGGGTACGTTCCTTTAGGGCTCGTAATCCACTCGAGTATGGGTGGATCGACTTCGGGCTTGGCTTGGCCTGGGCACCGTTTATGTCGTGGATCCTTCCATGGGGCGTTCTTGCCCAGGTTCGAAGACGCAATCGAAGCAAGCCTGAGGCCTCCAGCAGGTTAAAGGCGGTTCTGCGCGGCGTGCTGATGGCGCTTCCTGTGTTGGTAATCTTCATCGCTCTTCTGCATTCGGCGGATCTGGTGTTTGCCGCCTCCGTCGATCGAGCGCTGTCTTGGCTCAACTTGAGAGTGCTTGCTGATTGGGTCAGGAGCATCGCAGTGATTGTTATCAGCGCCCTGTTCCTTCTGGGAGCGATCGCCGCTTCGCTGAAGGATGCCCCGGACTGGAAACCCTTCGGGCAGGATAAAACCATCCTCTCCCCCTTCGTGGGCTTCACCGAGACAAGCGTGGTGATCGCCGCCGTGGATCTGCTTTTCGCTATCTTTGTGACCATTCAGTTCCGCTACTTATTCGGCGGGGAAGCCAACATCACCGCCGCCGGCTTCACCTACTCCGAGTACGCCCGCCGCGGGTTCGGCGAGTTGGTGGCCGTGGCTTTTCTCACCATGGCCATGATCCTGGTTCTGGCAAACTGGACCAAGATCGAGAGCAAACGCCAGCGCTGGACGTTCGCGGGATTGAGTGGCGCCATGGTTGCGCTGGTAGGAGCCATACTAGCCTCGGCCCTGGTGCGGCTGCTCCTGTACGAGAATGCCTACGGCTTTACTCGACTGCGCACATACACACATATCGCAATCGTGTGGATGGGCGTGCTCTTTGCGGCTTTCCTGGCGTTCCTTCTGGCCGGGCAATTGCGCCGCATTCCCTTCGCAGCCTTCATAGGAACGATCGGCTTCGCGGTGACGATCAGCATGCTCAACGTCGATGCGTTCGTCGTGCAGCAGAATGGGGGACGGCTGGCGCAGAGTGGCGAGATCGACCTGGATTATCTGCTGTGGCTATCCGAGGATGCCGATCCGGCCCTCGTTCGGCTTGCCGAAGAGGCGCCAGTTGATGTGCAAGAGGAGCTTCTGCCCCAACTGGCGTGCAGGAGGAGCCAGCTCGTGGCGTACCAGGAGGAGGTTTCCTGGCCCTCGTACCACTTCTCGCGCGCCGGGGCGGAGCGAGCGCTGATGGACTATAAGCCGCTGAATGCATATCAGGTTGGGCAAAATCTTCGGGGCGAATGGGAGGTTAGCTGGAAGGGGGGGATCGTGCCCTGTGTGCTCCAGCCTTGGATGTGGATCAGGTAATTCGGTTGCGGCAATGCCGTCGAGCGGCTGCTGTCATTCCTTTCTTGCCACCACCCAGTAGTTGTACTGCTCTTTGACCACTTCTACTTCTGCGCCCAGTGCCTTTAGATCGTCCGCGAGGCGCTCGCTGCGCACGAAGTGACTGCGCATCATGAGCACTCGCTCAACCAAGGCCAAAAGCTTGACGCCCAAATGCTCGATATCCGGCTCCTCGACGACCCGGATCCCATCGGGAGCTAAAACGCGCCACAGCTCCTGCAGGCTTTGCTGCTGATCAGCCAGATGATGATAGGTATCCACGCTTATCACGCGCGCCATGCAGCCAGAGGCGAAAGGAAGATCCTCCGCCAGACACATCACCGCCTGCAGTCCCGGCTTATTGCGGGTTTGTGAGAGCATCCTTCGCGAAGCATCAGCCACGACGATCTGATCCACACGCCCCACCAGTCCTTGCGCGATGCGCCCGGTTCCTCCGCCCACATCCAGCAGCAGTCCCTCACAAGGCAACTTCGTCAGCGCCGCGAGATGATCCCCGGTCGGCGCGGAAAACAACTTGTCGTAAAGCGGGGCGAGGAAATCGAAGTGATCTAGTCGTGGCATGTGATCTCGTGTGAGGTAATTTGGATTGTCATGAAGGATTGCTCTCCCCAAGCGTGAACTCCCAAGCGCACCAATACGCGTCCGGATGGGGATCCGGCGGGCAGGCCAGGCAGCGCGTGCGAATGCGTTCGTCGATCGTGGCGGCAAATCCCACATACTCGACCAGTCCCACGGATTTGCACGGGAAATCCGGCAAACCTTTGCGCTTGCGCGCTTCCTGAACCCGGCATTCGTTCATCTCGAAGCGCAGCGTGTTTTTGTCGGTCCAAGTGATCGTCTGTTCGTTGATGCGAGCGTACATGCGCAGATTGAGAGCTTGGGCGAGCGCATTCAAACCGCCGCACGGCTCGATCGCATGGCGGCGCATGATGCGGCGCGCCTCTACGATGGTGTACTGTTCCCAGGCCTCTGTATCGAGGCG
>DAOVIK010000034.1 GCA_030673735.1 Anaerolineae bacterium | reverse complement strand
CTCGGCCTGCCAGCTTTGGTATCGCTCCTCGCGCTCCTTCTGCCGGGCAGCGATGTCCTCTATTCGGATGACGAACTCGGCGGAAGTGCCGATGCCGGGTCCGTCCACGTCGTTCGCATCTACCATTCTAACGAAATACCGCACGATTTCACCATTCCGATACGATTTTTCGTGGAAGCGCCAGGTCCAGTCGAGGGCGACGTTTCTCGCGTCGGCGAAACTCGTCCACTTGCGGATGACCGCGGGCTCACCCGCCTCGCCCGACGTCAGGCTGACGCGCTTCTCGACCAGTTCGGCCCGAACCACGCCGAAGTCATCGCTCCCGCGAACCGCAAGCGCCAGCGATTCGCCCGCGGCCAGGGAGCGGTCCGAGCCGGGCGCCACAATCTCCACTCTCGGCGGATGGTCATCATGGGCGAGACGTGCGTATTGGGCGCTATGTATTCCATTTCTGTCACTCAACGCCTCCATAGTTGCAAGAACGGTGCCATGTTCCTATTCCTTGATGCCCATGCTCCAAAGCCATCTTTGCATGCGTTCCATACGTTCTTCAGGGTCATCGGGGATGCGCAGCGGCCTCCCGCGGCCATCAATGATCAAGCCAAGCGCACCTCCGGTAACCCGCAGGCGTCCACCCCTGCCGCCCAGCCCGAAACCGACGTTGAAGCCGCGCTCTGGCCGAACGATCAAACGTCCCACTTCGCCGTGTTCCAATGGCAACACGACCAGTTGGCCTACATTAACCTCCCCTTCGATCCGTTCACCTGTCTGACCACGTTCCAACACGTACTTCAGCATGGGGCGACCTGCACGCCCGTGCCCCCTTGGAGCGATCACCGTGCCCAGGCTGACAAAGCTGCCAGATCCTAGTACCTGAACGGTGACAATCGGCGTGAGTGAGGCACTTGCACCCAACACCGGGGCCAGATTGTAGGGATCCAAGACCAGCGTCGATACCCCAACCGGCTGCAGCGCGTCGAGCAATGCCAAAGCTGCATAACCCGGTTGCGGTGTATGGGATAGCACACTGCCGCTGGCTACAATCGGTTCCATCGCTGGAAGCAGGGAGGTCCCGGCAATGTGGTCGCTTGGCCACGCCGTGCGCGCCTCCTCGAGAGCAGTGCTGATCAGTTCGCGCGCCAGGGCAAATTCGATATGCAACTCATCCAGCTCTGTGGGAACAGTTCGCGGATGAAGAGCCTTGTTGTAGATGTAATCCTGCACGACGCTCTCATGAAATTCCGCCGGCAACCAGCGAGTAATATCGCTCAGCGATCGTTTCCTCAATAGGCCGGGAAGCGCAGCGCCCAGTCCCAAATCGGATCGCACGGCGAGGTGTGTCTGTCCCCTAATCGCAGCAGCCACGGTTGTGTGACTGGCCCCTAGATCAACCCCTAGAACACCCTTCGCTCCACCATGAATCTCACTCAGGTATGCCAGCACCCTGCCGAAAGCATCGGCGCTGAGCATTAGGGTTCCTGATGACCACTCGTCAAGCTCTTCATACCCCATGACGTGGTTTGCACGCAGATCGGCAATGACTTCTGTCAAGCGAACATGAGTAGGCAATAGGTCTTCCTGCTCGAGGCTAGGGCGCAGATTTGGCGTCAGCGTTACGGTATGAAACTCACGCAGGATCTCCGACACCGAAGCTGACAACTGCTCGTTTCCTGCGAAGACAATTTGCGGGCGGTTCTCATATGACATCAAGCTTACTGCCAGGCCTACGGTCTTCACCAGACGAAGTACTGAATCGCTCGCTCCAGCGTTGGTTCCGCCTATGATAAGAATAAGATGCGGCCGCGAGGAAAGGATGGCATCAATGCGCTCCTCCTCCTTACGACGATCAAGCAGGTTGATCTCAACAGTGACGTTTAAGTAGCTGGAGGCTGCCAGCCGACGAGCGCTGTCCAACGAAACCCCAGGCATCAAGCCTACCAGAACGGTTCGCACGCTGGGACCTGCCGATGTACAGGCGGCAAACGCGTCAACACCCTCGCCTTCAATGCTCATAGGCCTGATAAGGATGTCTCTCTCATCGAGGAATTGCCGTCCGGTTACGCTCTGCAACTGGCCCAAAGCTAGATGTACACCTTCTCGCGCGTCGAACATTGGCGGGCCAACTGTGGAGGGTGCACGCCCGGTGGCCACCAGGCAGTAGCGACCTTCGACCGCGTCGAAAAGACTGGCGCGTGTGTTGACGCTGCCGACGTCTACTGCCAATAGGGTTTCTGTTCCTGTCTGGCCGATCAAGTGTCATCCCTCAGAAGCTACCCAGCAGATCGGTGACGATTCCTCCCAGGAACTGAAAGCGCTCAGCAAGAGCGATGATTGCTGCCATCAATGCGCCGGCGTACCTTGCGCCGAATGCCACGGCGATGAATACCCGTCCGGTGGTTCTCAATATTGCCAGGATGCGCTCCGCCGGTTCAGACGAAATCTTACTAGGCAGAGAAGAGAATTGGAAATAGACCAGAGAGCTCACAGTCCCTAGAACCAAGATCAACACATTGAGAATGTGCTCCAATGGCGATGCCCCAAGATCGACCGGCGCTTCCGGCATGCGAAATGACAGCATGGCCGCTCTCGATTGAGGAATTAAGGTTCCCGTGATCGCTCCACCCACGACCACAGCCGCACCGACACCCACCAGCACGGCCATCGGCAAGCTTCCCAATTTCGCCGTAACCGGAGATAGCTTGAAAAGCAGCATAACTATGAGGATCAAGGGGATTAGCAAATCAAGATCAAGCAATCCTCCAAGTCCATTCGTAACTATCGGACTCACGATATTGGGTCTGATCACGCTGTCCCAAGCCACCGCGCCGGCATAGCCTGCAGCAACACCCACAAAGATATGCGTGGCCACGCGAAATAGCGGGTTGTCACCAATAAGGTAGCTAAGGACCATGATGGTCAACAAGGCAGATACGATCATGCCAACGAAATCGAGCGAGATGGCCTCAGGCATCGCCCTTATCCTTGGCGCGACCTCGCAATACCGAGGCCACTATTCCTATGAGACCACCAATCACCATAACTCCGGTGGCGGCCCATCCTCCCATGCCGAAGGAATCCCATAACAAGGAGGCATCCCCGATGCGGCCATTGAGCAATTCGTTGGCTTTTCCAGACGGCAGGCCCGTGAAGATGGCGTCCACCTGCCGATCAGGGTTTGCGTAGTACGGGCGCACAAGCGGCTCTGCTCCCGCACTAAGCACCATGATGAAGGGCGTCTCTCCTGTCTGAGGGGCAGCTTGCTCAGCCCATGTGCGTGCGGTTTCCGTTCCGGCAGTGATCACCACCACGGCGCTGAAATCCGAGAGACGCTGCACACCGCTGAGAATCGGCGCCTCCCAGGGCGTGTTCCACTCTTGCTCCTCAGGCAGCATGAAGCCCCGCAAGCTGCCATACCGCGGATTGGATGCAAAGAGCTGCACCGCCGTGGGCCCTCCGGAAAGATACCCGAGATGCAGGTAGTTCTCGCCTGCCTCGACCGAGTGCCAGGCGTCGACATGATCGATCAGGCGCTGTGCCAGTGCCGGCCCCGAAACACGCGTGGAAAGCGTGACCACGGACACTCCACGCTGAAACAGATGGTCCAGCAATGAGCTGCCTAAGGCCTCAAGCTCCGCAGAATATCCAGGGTCGTAATCCGCTACCACAAGTGCTGGTCGCTCTATCGGGAGGTCATCAACCAAGCCCCGCAGGGTTTCAAGATCTTGGGGAACCCAGCGCGGGGCGGGAAAGATCGAACCGCTTATCAATTGAGGCAGGACCACCGCGACCACCAAAATGGATGAAACGATCCAATGCAGGACTGGAGCTGCGCGCAGAAGCGGTCGGGAAGACGCGATCTCCTTCTCCTCTGCGTCAATGAGCCCCTGCAGAATGCGCACTTGCTCGTTTTCCTGCTGTGTGATGTTAATCCGGGCCGCAGCCACGCCGGGAGTGCGCGGCATTGCGACAACAGGCTCGGCTGAGAGTACGCCGCTCAATCCCGCCAATGGGCCTATAGTCTCAACCGATTGCGGTTCCTCGTCCTCCTCCTCTTCCTCAGCGCGGAAGGTCTCTACAGGGCGCATCCTTTTGAGCCATCCCGGCAAGACAGCCTTGGCGATATCCGGCCTGTCCTCGGCGTCAGGGTCAACAACGGGAGCGTCGGGATCCTGCTCATCGCCAACCCATTCAGGGACGCGCAATGAATCCAAGTCCAAATCCTGCGGGTCCTCTTCGAGTCGTTCGTCGTCCAGGATTAGGGCAGGTGTAGGGGTTACCTGTGGCTCCTCGATCCCGGGGATTTCTTCTGGCTCATCATCCGGCCTGATTTCCACATGTTCTGGTTCCTCGATCTCTTCAACCGGGGGAGTTTTCTCCAGTTCTTCAATAACTTCGTCACGTTCGATGGGTGGTGGCGTATGCTTTGCCAGCAGCTCACCGAGTTTGATTGGTTCTGCCTCCATTTCTTCGGCGGGTATCTCCGCTTCTTCGCTGCCTGCCTCTGCTTCTTCGATGGCTGGTTCTGCTTCTTCGACGTAAGATTCCTCTTCCTCAATGTATGTATCCGGCTCTTCGACTAATGCTTCCGGTTCTTCTACGGATGCATCCACTTCTTCGATGAGCCCATCCACATCCTCGATAAGTGCATCCACCTCATCGAAGGTTGTATCCGCCTCTTCAATCGGCGCATCCACATTTTCGATGGATCCCTCTACTTCGTCGAAGTGGACGTCCGGTTCTTGATTAGCTGCATCCAATTCCTCGATAGGTGTGTATGCTTCTTCAAGGAGTACATCCTCAGCTTCCGTCTCCGCAATCTCCTCTTCCTCTTCGCGCTCCACCTCCAGCCAATCCGGTATCTCGGCTCTGGCCAATTCCTGCTCATCTGCAGAAAACGTTTCATCTTCGATCAAAGCTGGTACATGCTCAGGATCCTCATCGGGAGGCTTCACCTTGCGCAAGCGCCGGAGCCAATCCGTGCCGCGAGATTTTTTCTCCTCTGGAAGGACAAGGTCCTCTCCCTCTTCGTGTGCGCCAATTCTCTTTGGTGGCCGAAGACGGTCCAACCAAGTAGGAAGTTCACCAGTTTTCTTGTCCTCGGGCTCTGGTGGAGGCGGTTCTTCGGGAGTGACAGCCTTGGCGCGTAAGCGGCCAAGCCAATCCGCCCCTCGCTCTTGGGATTCTTCCTCTGCTTCAGGCTCGCTCGGGGTCTCGGGCGGCAAGTCCTTACGGTAATCGTCCGATGCCGAATCGATTACCAAGGGTGTCAGTCTAGCCCCGCAGTCGGCGCAGACTTCGGCACCCACCTCGTTGATCTTGCTGCACATCGGACAACGAACTTCAGTCATGCTAGTCCCCATACGGGCGATCGGCGCCAAGGAGCACGCGCAAGCCCGTGGTTGTTGCTCCCAGCGCAACGCCAAGTAGGATTCCGCGTGCTCCGGCTACCGCCCAAACCTGTGTGATCCAAGCACGCATTTCCCCCAATGTCCGTATGATCGCCCCCTCTCCGCTTACAACCCAAGGCAGGGTTCCCAAGAGCACCACCAACGCCGTGCCCATGAAAACCATGCTGAGCATGTCTCTACGACGCAGAATGAGGCGATATCCGGCTACAACAAGGACTACCGCCAGAATCGCCATCAGGCTTATTTCCACTGGGAGTTGGAGATATGTAAAGAGCAGGAGTACCAGGTTGTGATCAGGGCCAAAGATCAATCCCAACACCAAGGTTTCTAGCAGGAAGACGATAAGCAAGGCACTGTAACCCCAACCCTTGGTCTGGGTGCTGATCTTGCTCCAATGCACCAACAGCAGGTTGAGTAGTCCCATGAAAACGGCCGCAGCGGCCAATATGACAGCCCAGTGCATCAAACTGGCACGCGTCTCAAGGATGAGCGGCTGCTCAATGAAATAGCCCAGCAAGACGACGATGCCCACAACTACGGCCGCGGCTGCCCAAATTATGTAGGTGCCGATTTTCACGGGCCTCCCCCAAACGTCACAACCAATGTGCCAATTATGATTGCCAAGACGATCGCCGCCCTAAGCAAGTCCTGGGTGCGCAAGCTGGCGCTGTGCAGCGGTCCGACATCCAGATAGGCTCCTGCCGCGAACACTTCCTCCCCGATCAGTGGATCATCCGTCGTGGCGTACAGCAATGCTTGCGACGGAACATCATCCGTCCCGCCAAACACGAACGCCTCCTGGCGTTCGCCAAAGTGCGCCGCCAGCGGACCTTCTGCCCCGAATGACCCAAGAAGCAGGTGTACGGATACATCTTCTGATGTCAACACAGGTGGTAGAGCCGCAGCATAGGAGAACGGCGTTAGGCCAATTACCCTCCCTGCCATGGCCTCGTAACGCCGCGGTTCTCCCACACGCTGGTAGGCACTGCGCAATGTGTCTTGCGCCAAGATACCCAACGCGCCGTCACTTGTAGTCACCACAACCGGCATATCGCTCATCGATGTCGCAGAGGCAACGCGGTCCAATAGCGTCAAGCCCGCCAATCCAGGCGCAAGTTCCGCTCCGATAAGCGAGCCGGTCCCCAACGAAAGGTGCACACGCTCCCCTGTCTCGACGGACCGCTCGACTGCCTTGCCCAATTCCTCGAAACTCCGCACACGACGGAATCTCGCCGGATGTCGGCGCTCAAGGAAGCTTAGGCCAACCAGCAGCAGGATAAAAAACAGAAGGATGACCAGTCCAAGGACACCTATTCCGGTCATGTAGATTCCCCTTGCTCCCGTAATCGCTGCACAAGATGCCCAACTTGATCTTTGTCTTCCAAGGCATGCGCCAGTTCACGAAGCCGGCTGCCGGGTGAGCTGACAAGCGGCTCAACCATGAAGATCGCCTGCGCACCCAGAATCGTAAGCGGGCCGGCCGCCTCAAGTAAAACGGCGGTTATCTCCGCCAGACCAGCATTTTGCAGCCAATCGACCAAATTATCCGTGAACGGCTTCTCGGCATCCATCGCGCGCAGTATAGCACAACCATCTCCGACCGGCCACGGACCTTCTCGGCTAGTCGTCGCCCCCAGAGCCGGAAACACGATACTATATTAAGCTTTATCGCTCAGTCCCGAACCATCGACCAGACGATGCTTTCGCAGCTATGGAGATGCAGATGGGCATCGAGGGAGAGGATCGCGCCCGCCGCGCTATGCAAGACTCCATCACACGTTATGGGGAAAAGGCGCTCCAGCCACGATCTAAATTACCAAGGAACGCAAAAACCGCCCGACGACATCTGCCAACGGGCGGTTTCATGATGATCAATTCGGATGCACTAGGCTTCCGGGCTACCCGCCTCAGCGGCCGATCGACGGACCATGTACTCCTCAACCAGCAGCAACTGATTCTCGCCAGCACGGCGGATCACGCCCAGCAAGCTGTCCATTGAAGAAACCTCTTCGAGCTGCTCGTTCACAAACCACTGCAGGGATTCCTGCGCGATGTGATCGTTCTCTTTGATGGCAAGGTCCATGAGCGCATTGATCTTCTTGGTGACCTCCAACTCCCAGTCCAGAGCCATCTGGGCCGCCATCTCTGCCGAGGTGATGTCCTTTGCCGGCGCCTCGAGCGCCGGAACCGCCACGGTGCCGCCGGCATCCAGCACGTAGCGCACGATCTTCAGCGCATGCATGCGCTCCTCATCCGATTGCCTGAAAAAGAAATCCGCCAACTCCGGGAGAGTCTCGCTATCGAAGTATGAAGCGATGTTCAGGTACTGGTTCGAAGCCATGAGTTCATCACCGATCTGATCGTTCATGGCCTGGTTCAACGTGTCGCTTATGAGCATTTGCATCCCTCCAAAATTGCTGATTATGGAATCATGGTACACCAAAGTTCATCAACATTAGGTTAACTATGGCGACAGACGGCCGATTTCGAGTCAAGGTTCCGTTGCCGCCGCTACGGGCTTGCGCCCAGAAAATCGAGGCCGTACTGCGCGTCTAGATAGTTGGGATTGACCTGCAACGCCGCGCGAAAGTCTTCGATGGCCGTCAGCACATCTCCCATCTGGAATGAAGCCCATCCATGCCACAGCCGCGCCTCCTCCGCCTTGGGAGTGCGGTTAAGCGTCGCTTCGGTCAGGGTGATCACGTCCTCGAATCTGCCCACGTTGTAGTAGGCGTGATACAGCCCAAAATGGTGGCGCGTGAAGCGCCAGGGCAAGCCTCGCGCCAGTGCCGTGTCGTAGGCTTCGGCGGCTTCAGCATAGCGCTCGAAATAGACCAAGTTTGCGCCCAGATTCGCCCACGCAAATCCATCTCCATCGTCCGCGGCGATTTCTGCTTGCGCAGTCTCGATCGCCCTCTGGCGGTTGAAGTCGAGGTCCAGATCCGGTCCAAGCAGCGCCTCGACAGTTTCGGCTTGGTCCAAGGGGTAAACCACCATGAATACCCGGTTGAAAGCTCTCCAATCGTCATCAATCACCTGGTAGGAAACCGACCTGTCGGGGCCCCAGTAGGTATCCTGCGTCACGAAGACGCCCTCGGTTTCATCGTATCCGGTCAGCAGCAGGTAATGGCCGGTCCATCCACCACCGCCCTCATCCTCGGGCAGCTCAAAGCTCGTCTCGATGATCACGGAAAAGCCCTGCGCGATGAAGCGCTTCAGGGTCTCCACCGTTCCTCCCACCCTGTACAGCACGCCCAGCCAGCCGGCCCGGGTGCGCACGTAATAGGCCAGCTCCTCGACGTTGACATTCTTATCGCCCCGGTCAGGCTTGAGCAGGTCCGAGATATCAAACTGATCGCCATGCCAGCCGTAGAAGCGCAGCCCCAACGCTAGCGCCGCCGGGCCACAATTGTTCCAGTCCTGCTTCTCCCATTGAGGCGAGAAGAGAGTCACGCTGGCTGGTATGGGTGTGGGTGTGGCAACTGAGATCGCGATCTCGGTTGCGGTCGGGGAGAGCACGCGCGTGGCAGTCTCTCTTGGAGTGACCGCAGGATTCACAAGCGTAGGCAACGTATCGCCCGGATAGATCCAGCCGCGCATGACCCCCGCAGCAGCATCCAGCCGCCATTCCAGCTGGCTTCTCACTCCCGGAATCAGCAAAGCCAGCCCGAGTAGCAGCCCGACAATCCCTGCACCCAGCGCGAAGCGCAACAGCCACATCAGACGATCTCGCATAGCACGGAATTATATCAACCAAAGCCACGCTCTTCATAAATCCCACACACTGATCGCTCGATTCAAGCCCTGCACCCAATTGCCTCGCTCGTCCCAATTCGCTTATGCAGCTAGAATCAGATCAGCACGCCTTGCCAGTTTGGCGGAGCCATTATTGGATTGAACGCAGGAGAGTTACATGTCAGAGAAACCTATCGTCATGTATGGAACGGACTGGTGCCTCGATTGCGTCCGCTCGAAGAGCTTCCTTCAAAAGCATGCTATCCCTTTCACATGGGTGAACATCGATAAAGACAAGGAAGGCGAGCGCTATGTACGAGAAGTGAACGGTGGCAACCGCAGCGTTCCGACGATCGTGTTTCAGGACGGCTCCATTCTGGTCGAACCCTCCAACAAGGAGTTGGGAGAGAAGCTGGGCATAGGCGCGGCATGATGCCACGGCCACACCTCCTCCCCAGGCTGGCACTCCGACAGCTTTGCGAGCGTCCCTCGGCAACCGGCCTTGATGAGAAAGAACGCGATGGATAATGATTGTCCTCTCTGCAGCCCGGATCTGGCTCCAATCCTGCTAGAAGGCAAGCATTGGAAGCTTGTGCTGAATCACAACCAGAATCTCTTGGGGCGGACTTTCTTGTCGCTAAGACGGCACACTGAGCAGGTGATTGATCTTTCATCAGAGGAGTGGAAGCACCTGAGAAAGCAACTCTATTTGATAACTACTACATTGAGATCGCTGTTTTCCCCCGATCACTTCAATTACTCGTTTCTTCAGAATCAAATTCGCCACGTCCACATGCACATCATTCCTCGCTATGCCGATGTGCGAGAATTTTCCGGCGTAAACTTCACTGACCCAGACTACCCTTCGCACTTCTCGGTTCCAGCTCCAGCAAACAAGCTTTCGCCAGATGTCTTCGAGGAATTGGCAGTTGGAATTCGAAGCAAGCTGGAGGATACTAGGGTCGGCTAACCTATTTCCAAGGTTGCAGGACCGAATTGGAGTGCTCACAACGGGATTCTTCGCTCTGGATTCAAGGGGAACAATCATGGATATCGGCAAAGCACTGTCGTACGT
>DAOVIK010000183.1 GCA_030673735.1 Anaerolineae bacterium | reverse complement strand
TCAAGCACTTCGCGCGGCTGTGAACCGCGCTGCGCTGGTCCAACGATGCCCTTGGTTTCCAGTTGATCGATCATGCGAGCGGCGCGCGTGTATCCGATGCGGAGTCTTCTTTGGAGCAGCGAGATCGAGCCGCGCCGCATTTCGCGCACGATGGTCACGCCCTCGTCGTACAGCTCGTCCTGGTCCTCGTTGTCCTTCTCCAATTCCTGCCATAGCGGGGCTTGCTTCAGAGGCGAACCGGCAGGGATCGTTTCGGCAGGGGCAACGCTCATGGGCTGTGTTGCCTCACCCCCAAGCGCGGCGTTCTTCCAATAGCGCAGCAAGCGGCTCATCTCCGGCTCGGAGACATACGCTCCTTGCATGCGCGTGGGCGCGGGCGCGTCCGGCGCCTGGAAGAGCATGTCGCCGCGGCCCAGCAGCCGCTCGGCACCCGGCTGGTCGAGGATAACTCGGCTGTCGACGGACGAGGCCACAGCGAAAGCGATACGCGCTGGGAAATTGGCCTTGATCAGGCCGGTGACCACATCCACCGAAGGCCGCTGAGTTGCGATGACCAGATGAATGCCTGTGGCGCGCGCCAATTGCGCAAGGCGCGTGATGACACGCTCGGTCTCATCCGGTGCCATCATCATCAGATCGGCCAGCTCGTCGATCACCACAACGAGATAGGGCATTCGCTCGCCTTCGATCCGGCTCATGCGCTGGTTGTATTCGTCGATATTGCGCACACCCTCGCGCGCGAACTGCCTGTAGCGATCATCCATCTCGCGCGAAACCCATTGCAGCGCGGGGACGATGCGCTCCAGATCCACCACCACCGGTGCGAGCAAGTGCGGAATGCCGTTGTAGAAGGTCAACTCGACCCGCTTGGGATCGACCATCACGAGCTTCAGCTCATCCGGTTTGCATTGCAGTAGCAGGCAGGCGACGATGGCATTGATGCACACGGACTTACCCGACCCCGTGGTTCCTGCGATCAGCAGGTGCGGCATGGCCGTCAGATCGGCGGCAATCGGATACCCGGCCACGCCTCTTCCCAATGCGAGACGCAGTCGTGATGGAATTCGCTGGAAGCCATCGGAGAGCATGATGTCGCGCAGCGCCACCAGGGAAACTTCGGTGTTGGGCACCTCGACTCCGACGTATCCTTTGTTGGGCACAGGGGCCTCAATGCGGATCGACTGAGCCGCCAATGCAAGCGCAAGGTCGTCCGCCAAGGAAGCGATCTTGCTCACCTTCACCTTGGTCCGTCGACCGCCGCGCCCCTCCACGAAACCGGGCTCGACGCCAAATTGGGTCACCGCGGGTCCTCGATTGATCTCCACTATGCGCGCCGGCGCACCGAACGACTGCAGCGTCTCCTCGATGAGCCGCGCTCGCTGCATGTCGAATTCGTCGTCGATCTTCTCCGGAAGACCGGTCTCCAAAATGACCTCGATGTCGGGAAGCGTCCAGTCCGTCGCCTCCGCAGCTTGTTCGGCAGTACCGGCGACCGGCGGCTCCTGTGGCACCGGGACAGAATCTCGCATTCCCTCTGCAACCGCCTGGTCCGCAATCGGCTCAACGACCGGAGGCGCTCCTTGGGAAAGGGATACTGTGCGCAATTCTCTGGCCGATCTTGCGCGACGCCTTGACGTAATGCTGGAATCGAACATCCTGCGCCACAACCTGCTGACGGCGCCGGCAAAGGTTTGAATGCCGCTCCACATGATGGACAGCGTTTCGGGAAGCGTCAATCCTGCGGTAAGCGTGATGCTCACCAACAACCAGGCAATGAGTGCCACCACGGTTCCCCCCGCTCCCAGCGTGGTGTTGAGCAAGGACAGCAAAACGGAGCCCAACGCGCCCCCCGCACCATACCACCCTCCAGGTATCAGTCCCGCGGGGAAATCGACCTCGCCAAATAGGCCCTGCAGGGCCACCAACACGCCCACGTATAGCAGAACGACCCCAAGAACCCGTTCACTTTCTACGGGCGGTACATTCTTGCCCAGGCGCTGCATCAGCAACCATGCGCCGATCAGCAAGAAGGCTATCGGTATGGCATAGCTCCCCCACCCAAAGCCCCGTCCCAGCAGCGAAACCCAGGCGCGGCTGATCATTCCCTGGCTTGGCGACAGCATGTTCACAACTGTGAACAGCCCAAGCAGGATCAACAGTACGGCAATCAATTCTGTCTTGCGCTCACTGAGAGCCGCGAAGGTGCGCGAAAGCAGCGTCGGTTTTCGCCTGCGAGACGTGTTTCTCCGCTTCGGCGAACTCCGGCGGCGGCTTGACCTGGCGCTGCTGGAGGACCTCGCAGCGCGACTGCGACGTTGTGAAGTCTTGCGCGCGCTTCTCTTCGTCACGGGGGGGCCTCCGGTGTGGCAGATTATAGCATGCCAAGTCTGCCGAGCACGGAACGGCGCACGTGCTAAAATTGACCCATGGCCGAATACCAGCCTCTCCTGCGCAACATCTTCTTCTTGCGTGATCTTGATGACGCCGCGCTCGATCGCTTGGCCCAGAGCATGGTTACCAAGGAGCACGCTCCCGGCCAAACCGTCGCCAGGGGAGGTTCTCCCTGCAGCGGTCTAATCTTCGTTCTTTCTGGATCCATCGAGCGCCAAGCCCATCCTTCTAACGCCGATGACGCAAGTCACGTCCTTAGCGCGGGAGATACATTCGGCGCACTGGAGTTGGTCCAAGGCCAGTATTGGGCGACGACGTACACGGCCCTTGAACCAACCAAGGTCCTTCTTTGGAAACGCAGAGAAGCGACGGCCTTCTTCCAGAAGCAACCCGCAGCAATGGCAGATCTCCGTTTCGTAGCGCGCAGCCAAGCCCTGGCTCAGAAACTGCAGTTCTCCTGGCTCAGAGAGAACGAGAGCATCAACGGTCTCTCTCGCAAGCATCCCGCGCTGCTGATACGCGCCCTCTCGGTCCCCGTGCTGCTGCTGGGTTCCGCTGCGGCGCTCGTGTGGTGGGGTTCCGGCACTATCGGCGATCCACTGATTTGGCTGGCATCGGGAGTGGCGGCCATCGGCGTTCTTTACGGAATCTGGCAAGGGATCGATTGGGGCAACGATTACTACGTGGTCACCAATCGCCGCGTCGTTCGTCTGGAGAAGGTCATCGGCATTTACGACAGCCGCCGCGAAACTACGCTGCACAACCTGCAATCCGTCAGCGTCAGCACCACCATGCTCGGCCGTGTGTTCGGATTCGGCGACGTGATCATTCGCACATTCACTGGCAGGATTATGTTTCCCAACATCGCCAATCCCTACGCCATGGCGAGCATGGTGGAAAAGAACTGGCGACGTGTCCACGAGCAACGCAGCCTGGAGGATCGCGAGAGCAAGATCCACGCCGTTCGCAGGTTCACCGATCCAGAGTCTGAGACCCCGCAAGAGGCCGTCCTGCTGGAAGAGCAGCCTTCCTCCGACGACACGCAGGAAGCCACCGAGATCGGATTAGGACGCTGGACCCTCAAGGTGCGCTTCGAGGACCAAGGGGTCATCACTTACCGCAAGCACTGGGCCGTGTTGATGCGCCGGACTGCCATCCCATCAGTAGCCGTCATTGCTCTCGCAGGCTTGGTCGGCGCGCATCTGGGCGGTATGATCACCCTGTTGCCCACGGGCACTGTATTACAAATCGGAGGCGCATTGATACTGGCCTTTGCTCTCTACTGGCTGTATGAATTCGCGGATTGGGCAAACGACATCTACCAAATCACCCCCACGCACATCGTCGAAGTCCACAGGAAGCCGCTGGCGCGTGAGATGCGGAACGTCGCGCCGCTGGAAAGCATCCTCGGCACGGAAGTCGATCGCAAGGGGATCGTTGGACTCATGCTGAACTATGGCGACGTGATCTCCACTATCGGCACCGAGCAATTCATCTTCGAGGGAGTCTTCGATCCGGTTGGCGTGCAGCAGGAAATCGTGCATGGCTTGGAAGCGCTGTTGGACCGCAAGCAAGAGCTTGATCGCCAGCAGAAGAGAGATGAAATGGTAGAATGGTTAGGCGTGTATCACGACGAGTACGCTTCCCGCAAGCCGCAGGAGCGGAAAGGAGAAAACCAGTAGATACACGCGGACATGCGGATATGCCGACGCGAGAAGTAACTACGCTACCTGACCCGATCTTGCGCAAGAAGGCCCGCAAAGTGCGGGCCTTTACACCTGAGCTGCAGGCGCTGATCGATGACTTGATCGAGACCATGCGCGCCGCTCCAGGCGTGGGGCTTGCCGCGCCCCAGGTCTCCGATAGCAGGCGCGTGATCGTCATCGAATTTGCCGAACCAAACGAGAACGAGGAAGAACCCCAAAACCCTCCCAAGTTGCACGTCTTGGTCAATCCCAAGATCGCACGCCATTCAAAGGAGTTGGTGGTTGAGCAAGAAGGATGTCTCTCCGTTCCGGGATTCGTGGGCGAGGTGGAGCGTTTTGCCGAGGTGACCGTGAAGGGCAAGAACCGGCATGGAAAGCCTATGCGCCTCAAGGCCAAGGGTT
>DAOVIK010000156.1 GCA_030673735.1 Anaerolineae bacterium | reverse complement strand
TTTCTAGCAACGTTTTGTCTTGCAGCCCGTTCAATATTCAGGGGTGCTTGCTCGTCGACAGCGGGGAAGGCTATAATCCACCTGCTTTCTGCAGGTGGATGCAAGCTCGAAGTACTGCGTGGCCCACTGTTTTCATCGGACTGCAGAGGCTGGCCAGCAAGCAACTGCGAGCCGGGAATTTGCTGGAGTACCGTGGGCATCGGAATTGATTGCATCAAAGTAGTGCTTAGATTGCCATTGAAACACCAGGGGGACACCACTACCAAGTGTTCAATGTAAGAAATCGATACGATATGCGCGGCTGTCCACAAGGATTGAGTGTGGCCCAATGAGCGTAGTTGAAGAGATCAAAGACCGAGTCGATACGGTTGAGGTGATCAACCAATCGGTCAAGCTTCGCAAATCGGGCAAGAACTACACCGGATTCTGCCCCTTCCATCCCAACACGCGCACTCCGGCGTTCGTGGTATTTCCTGAGAGCGGTACATGGCGCTGCTTTGGGGCCTGCAACGAGGGCGGCGATGTATTCAGCTTCCTTATGAAGAAGGAGGGCTGGGATTTCCCGGAGACGCTGCGCGTTCTGGCGGAACGAACAGGAGTCACTCTCACTCCCCGAACTCCGCAACAAGCGGAAGCCGAGGAGGCCGGACAGCGTTTACGCGAGCTGCAGGAAGCGGTGATTCCCTTCTATCGCCACAATCTGCTGCAGACTGCGGCGGGAGCTCCGGTTCTTGAATACCTGCATAAACGAGGTTTGAACGACGAAGCACTTGAGACTTTTGAGATCGGCTACGCACCCAATGATTGGGAGGCCACGAAGCAGTACCTTCAAGAGAAGGGTTATGAAGAAGGCGAGATTGTACAAGCCGGCATGGTCAGCGAGCGGGAGAGCGGCGGATACTTCGATCGCTTTCGTCACCGGATCATGATCCCCATTCGAGACACGAGAGGTCGGATGGCCGGATTTGGCGCGCGCATAGTGGATCCCAATGATGTGCCAAAGTTCATGAATTCGCCTCAGACGATAGTCTTCGACAAAGGGCGCTTGCTATATGGATTGGATAAGGCGCGCAAGGCAATCCGCAGCGCGGATCAGGCAGTCATCGTCGAGGGTTACATGGACGTTATCGCCCTGCACCAAGCAGGGTTCGCCAATGTGGTATCCCCGATGGGCACGGCTCTCACGGAAGCTCAGCTGCGCCTGCTGAAGCGATTTTCCCGACGCATCGTGATGGCTCTGGATGCCGATGCGGCGGGTGATCAGGCCACCCTGCGCGGTCTCACACTGGCGCGCGAATCGCTGGACCGAGAGGCCGAGCACGTGTTTGCAGCGCGCAGTCTTGTACGCCAGGAGGGACGTGTCGACGCCGATATCCGCATCGTCACCTTACCCCCAGGTAAGGACCCGGATGATGTCGTGGCACAGGACCATACGGCATGGATGGGGTTGCTAGAGGGTGCTCAGTCCGTGGTTGAATATGTGATGGGGGTTCTCATCGGTGATCGGGATTTGGAGGATGCCAAAGCCAAAGCTGATGTCGCCCGTCAAATCCTGCCCCTCATCGAGGACGTCGTCGATCCGTGGGAGAGAGAGACCTACCGCCAGAATCTGGCGCGCAGGCTGAAGGTGGACGAGCGCGCCCTGCTGGCCTGGCAGCCACGCCGCGAGCGTCGCAGGAGGGGCAAGGCTGCGCCGGAGGACACCATGCAGCCGCGTGACGCCGGCGTGATGTCCAAGATGAGCGCTACCGCGCTGGACAGCTTCTGCCTCGGCCTGCTTCTTCGTGATCCGGAACTGATGTACCGCGTTGATCGTGCTCTGCAGGCCATTGAGCTGAAGAAGCTATCGGAGGATGACTTCCGTGGCAGCGAACGGCGGGCAATTCTTTCGGCCGTGCGCGCGGCGTTGGAGCAGCAGGACGATGAGCCATCCCAGCATTGGCGCAGTAACTTGCTCGTGCCGCTGCATCACATCGCAGGCGATTTGGCACAACAGGTCGAGGAGATCGATCTCAGTAGACCCAGGGTGCTGGATGAGGTGTTGGCAGATTTCCTGCGTCTTCGCAAGTACAATCTAGAGACAAGCCTAACCCAGCTCCGTTTCCAACTCCAGGCGGCTCAGGAGACGGAAGGCGATCAGCGTCTAATGCAGCGGCCTGATATTGGGCAGCATACACGCCGGGCCCAGGAGCTGGCCACGGACATAGCCCGCGTAGACCACGCGATCAATAAGCAGCAGGGGGCGCGACAAAGCTCACTGGCAAGATAAGGACGGTGAACAGGATGGCCAAGGGGAAAAGTGAGCCCGAAAGCGATAAGGGCGTAGAAAAACCGTCATTTGATTTCGACGACTTGTTCGACGTAGATATGGATGAACTTATCGATGAAGAAACGCTCGATCTGGAACCGAAACCGAGCGAGATTGCGCAGTCTACCGAGGAGGCAGAGGAAGAGACCCTCGAACCCGAAGAACTCATCATTGCCTTCGAGCTAACCAACGATCCAGTACGTCTGTATCTAAAGGAAATTGGTCGCGTCGAATTGCTATCCCCCAACCAGGAGCTCTGGCTAGCGGCGCGCATGGAGGCTGCCCGACATATCATTCGCATGGAAGCAAGAAGGTCGAGAAGACGTCAAAACACGGTTGCTGCATACCATGTTCTCTTCGATGATATGCAGACGGCTTGGAAACGTGTGCTGGAGGATGCGGGACGCTTGAAGCAATCTGAACCGGATATGGAACTTGTCCTGGCAGAGGCGCGCATGTTGCGTGATGAGTGGTGGAGCGATCTACCATCCTATACCCGCACCTGGTTGGACAATGGTCTTTGGGGCACGGATCCCGCCTGGGAACAGGTGGCGCGCAACACCCTGGACGTGCTCGTCGCTTTCTACCTCATGCCCCCTGAAATTCAGCAGCGGCTTTCGGATCACTTGCAGAAGGGCAAGGGGCTGTCTAGCAAGCGTACCTACACGCGCTGGCTTCCTGACGCACGAAAGCTAAATGAAGACAAGCGAATTGTGGACCGGCTGGCGGAAGAGGCTCGCTCGGCATTGATTCGAGCCAATCTGCGCCTGGTGGTTAGCGTGGCCAAACGCTACATGGGGCGCGGCATAGCTTTTCTGGATCTGATCCAAGAGGGGAGCATAGGCTTGTTGCGCGCAGTGGAGAAATTCGATCCGGCGAAAGGCTACAAGTTCAGCACGTATGCGACCTGGTGGATTCGCCAGGCAATCAGCAGGGCCATCGCTGATCAAGCGCGCACGATTCGCATCCCGGTGCACATGTTTGAAACCATCAATCGCCTGATGCGAGTCCAGCGTCGCCTCTTGCAGCAGCTTGGCAGGGAACCGACGTCCGAGGAATTGGCCCTGGAAATGGACCTGTTGGAACCAGAAGAGGTTACAACGATCCTCAAGTCGCTAGACGATGAGGAAATCGTGGAACCATCTCTGGAGCGCAAGTGGCGCCGGGCAGCGGCCAAAGTCCGCCGAATTATTCGCATCGCCCAAGAGCCGATGTCGCTCGAGACACCGGTCGGCTCGGAAGAGTCCAGCCAATTGGGTGATTTCATCGAAGATGAAACGATGCCCGAGCCAGTTGAGACCGCGGCCCGCGAATTGCTCAAGGAACAGGTCCGAAACGCGCTGTCGGTGCTTACGGAGCGCGAGCGCCAGGTGTTGGAGATGCGCTTCGGACTGCTTGACGGCAAGGATTACACACTCGAAGAAGTGGGGAAGTATTTCAACGTCACGCGTGAACGCATACGTCAGATCGAGGCCAAGGCATTGCGCAAGCTGAGGCATCCTACTCGCAGTCGTCACTTGCGAGATTATCTGTCCTGATTGATGTGATGCAAGGTGACACCATCCCCTCCTTGTTTGATGATCCATTTCGCAAGCACTGTCTTAATTTGACAAACTCTGGCTGAACAGGCAGAATCTCGAATCTTCAAGTAGAATCGGGCCTGTGTTTGCCCCATCGTGGTATTTGTGATATAATTCACAAGCGTGGACATACGAGGGGCTATCAAGATCAGTGTGGGCTGTTGGCCTGCAACAGAGGCGCATATGCCGAGTGACTACTTGCCGATCGCCATTCTGACCGTCATTGCTGCGGCCGTAGCCTTTATAGCAATCCTTCTTGGCCATTTATTCGGCCCGCGACGTCCAACTTCAATCAAAGGAGCACCCTACGAGTCCGGCATGAGGCCCTATGGCTCAGGGCAAAGGCGCATGCCGGTTCACTTTTATCTCATAGCGGTGCTCTTTATCCTGTTCGATATCGAGGTCGTGTTCCTCCTGCCATGGGCGGTCGTCTTACGGGAGCTAAAGCTCTTTGGGCTGATCGAAATGGTGATATTCATCGTCATCTTGCTGGTGGGATACGTCTATGCCTGGCGGAAAGGGGCTTTGGAGTGGGAGTAGAACGGATGCTTGGCCGGCTGGGCATTATTACGACCACGTTGGAGAAGGTAGTCAACTGGTCGCGAATCAGGGCCATGTGGCCTATGCTCTTCGGTTTGGCTTGTTGCGCGATTGAGATGATGGCCGCACAAGCATCGGATTACGATATGAGCCGTTTCGGCATGGAGCTGATGCGAGCCACCCCACGACAGTCGGACTTGATGATCGTCGCCGGTCGCGTTACGCGCAAGATGGCGCCGGTGCTACGTAGGTTGTATGACCAGATGCCGGAGCCGAAGTGGGTTATTGCGATGGGGGATTGCTGCTCATGCGGCGGCATTTTCAACAATTACGCCATTGTGCAAGGAGTTGACGAGATCGTGCCGGTGGATATCTACATTGCAGGTTGTCCACCACGCCCTGAGGCATTGATACATGGCATTCTCACATTGCATGAGAAGGTGAAGGGCGAGAAATTCAGGGATCGATCTTAACCGTAGGAAGATAAGAGCCGGGCGGTGTGATACGGACATCTCTCGGCCCAAGCCGTCAAGAGGATTTGCCTACATGAAGCTGGCCAGGAA